>CAYWTT010000366.1:0-4607 GCA_964461245.1 uncultured Prolixibacteraceae bacterium
TGTCGCGTCCCTGATTGAGTTTGTCGTATTCCTCTTTGGTATTGACACGCTGTGGATGGACCCGGTCAATGGTGAAATCGGGATGGTGCCAGTCTATCAGTGAATAATAGAACCCAATTTTCAATCCTTCGGCTCTGAAAGCATCTACCCATTCCCTGATGATATCCTTTTTGTATGGAGTGTTCACCGCATCATAGTCGGTGTATTTCGAATCAAAAAGGCAAAATCCCTCGTGATGTTTCGAGGTGATTACCGCATATTTCATCCCAGCCTCCTTACACATTTTTGCCCATTCTTTCGGGTTGTACAGATCGGGATCGAAAATCTCGAAATACTTCTGGTAATCTTCGGTGGTTATCCGTTCCTGATTCTTTACCCACTCATGGCGTGCAGGCAAGGCATACAAACCCCAATGGATAAACATCCCGAACCGCGCATCGGTCCACCATTTCAAACGTTCTGTTTTCTGCGAATCCGTTTCGTCCCAGATCTTGGGCTGGGCAAAAACCGTATTGCCCGCCAGTAACAGGGCAATCAATAGGATAGTCAGTCTCTTCATTATGTTTTTTCTCGCAATTTAAGCATATTGAAAGTAAAGTGGTCAAAAAAGAACAATTTTTTCTGTCGGCTACCAAACCAGACAGATTGAATGGAAATAGTTATGTAAAAAATCCATCATAAGGGATGAAGGTGACTGCAATTTTCAATGAAATCATGTAATTTTCCATACGGAAATGCTTCAGGTGAAAAAAATATAAATAAATGACAATGAATGGTATAAAATTTTGTATGATCGTGAGAGAACGAAGTAAGTTACTAACCGTTTTGATGATTTCTATGGTTTTACTGGCGGGGAGAGGTAATTTAGCTGCTCAGGATGAGCTGGAGGTATTGCCCGCCTCGTGGATCCATTTCAGCAATTCTCCCAATTCTCTCTATAACTATCTTTCAGATCAGGCGTGTGATCTGCTTTCAAAAAGGGCTGCCGGCATTGCCGGAATTTCTTCACTGGCGGGCTGGCAGGAAAGGCAGCAGCAAATCCGGGAAATTATGCTTGAAGTCATAGGGCCTTTCCCTGAAAGGACTCCATTAAATGCCCGGGTGGTCAGGACCGTTGAAAAGAGCGGCTTCAGGGTGGAGCACATCGTATATGAATCCCTTCCCGGTTATTATGTCACTTCATCTTTGTATGTGCCGACCGGTTTGAAAAGAAACCGCAAGGCTCCGGCCGTGATATATTGCAGCGGCCATGCTGCCGAAGGATACCGGAGTCCGGCTTATCAGCATGTGATACTGAACCTTGTTCACAAGGGATTTATCGTTTTTGCATTTGATCCGGTGGGGCAGGGGGAACGCCTTCAGTATTTCGATCCCCAGACGGGAAAATCGAAGGTAGGCGGACCAACCCGGGAACACTCCTATCCAGGCACGCAGGTTTTTGTAAACGGGAATTCCTTTGCCCGCTATATGATCTGGGACGGAATCCGGGCTGTGGATTACCTGCTCACCCGAAAAGAAGTGGATCAGAACAGGATCGGCATAACCGGGCGCAGCGGGGGAGGAACACAGTCGGCCTACATTGCCGCCATGGACGAGCGGATTTATGCTGCTGCCCCGGAGTGTTACCTGACGAATTATACCAGGCTGTTTCAGACCGTCGGTCCACAGGATGCCGAGCAGAATTTCTTCCATGGGATCCTGCGCGGGATCGACCACCCCGATCTTTTGCTGGTCAGGGCTCCCAAACCTGCCTTGATGATCACTACCACCCGGGATATGTTCAGTATCCAGGGTGCCATGGAAACTGAAAATGAGGTAGGCCGCATTTACCGGGCATACGGAAAGGAAGAGAATTTCGGAAGAGCTGAGGATGATGCAGCTCATGAATCCACCCAAAAGAACAGGGAGGCCCTCTATGCCTTTTTTCAGAAACACCTGAACAATCCCGGATCTTCCGCCGATGAAGAGGTCGAGAATCTGACCGCTGCCGAACTGCAGGTAACTGAAACCGGACAGGTTTCCACATCCCTTGGAGGGGAAACCGTTTATAGCCTGAACAGCAAAGAGACCGCGCAGATCGTTGCAGCTGACCGTTCGTCAGAAGCCGGATTTCCGGGAGATCATGCCAGGATAAGGGCTTCAGCTGCTGAACTGTCAGGTTACCGCGAACCTGCTGTGGTGGATGATCCGGTTTACACAGGGAGAATCCGGAGGGTTGGCTATACGGTCGGGAAGTATTACGTTCAGGGGGAAGGAGAATATGTGATTCCCTATTTGCTAATGATCCCGGAAAAATCAAATGGCAGGGCACTCATCTATCTTCATCCCGGAGGTAAGTCGGTCGAAGCGGCTGAGGGAGGAGAAATCGAATGGTTTGTAAGGCAGGGATTTACCGTTCTGGCACCCGATCTGGTTGGGGTGGGAGAGACGGGCCCCGGCACTTACCGGGGAGACGCCTATCTGGATGGCATCTCTCACAATCTCTGGTATGCCTCCCTGACTATCGGGAGAAGCATAGTCGGGATAAGGGCTGGCGATGTGGTCCGACTAACGCTGTTGCTGAAAAAATATTGGCCTGGCGCTGAGATTTGGAGTCTTGCCCGAAAAGAAATGGCGCCTGTGTTAGTTCATGCGGCGGCATTCAGTCCGGCCATATCCCGGATAGCACTTGTTGAACCTTTTTCCTCCTACAGGTCGATCGTCATGAACCGTTTTTATAAATCGGAATATATTCACAGTACGGTACCCGGTGCCCTCCGGGCGTATGATCTTCCTGCACTGGCCGCTACACTTGCTCCCCGGAAGCTTATGATGGCCGGCATTACCGACGGAAACGGCAAGAAAATGGATGAGGACGCCGTTGCCCGGGAATTAGAAATGGTCAAAAAATCGTATGCTGATGTTCACGCTGAAAAACAACTGATGATGATCCCGGGAGAAAGCGGTGAAAATCCTTTCGGTTGGTATGAATCCTGGATCAGATAAAACGGTCTCGTTGCTGATGCTTTCTGATCCGTGCAATAAGGAGTAAAACAAATTTCGCAGGTTGAATTCTGATCCTAAAACTTGATTTCTGCCAATTATTGTCGTAACTTGTTCCGTTAATTGGTTTCAGATGATCAGGATAGCATGTATAATCTGCCTGATTACCCTGCTGTGGTGTTTTACTTCCTGCAAGGACGATCATGAGATCATCCTTCCGGAGCCGGTATATTCTTCGGTGAATGACATAGAAGGCAATACATACCAGACGGTCAGGATAGGGGATCATTGGTGGATGGCTGAGAACCTGAAAACCACCCGATACAGGGACGGAACAGTAATCCCTACGGAGGCAGATGATACAAAATGGTGGCAGCTGAGGACAGATGCTTATTGCTGGTACGAGAATAACTTAGATTTTAAGGCAAAATACGGGGCTTTATACAACGGGTATGCTGTTCAAACCGGGAAACTTTGCCCTTCAGGGTGGCATGTTCCGACTTATCCGGAGTGGAAAACCATGGTCCGTTATCTGGTTGACAACGGGTATGGGCATAAGGGAAGCGGTAATGACATTGCAAAAGCGCTTGCGGCAAAAACTGACTGGAAGTCATATTCCATGACGGGAACACCGGGAAATGATCCGGCCTCCAACAACAGCAGCGGTTTTTCCGCCTTCCCTGGCGGTATGCGCGATTTTGACGGAATTTTCAACTATGCAAACCATTTCGGTTTCTGGTGGTCTTCCACTCAGGCCGGAGATTATCCGCTTCTGGGCACTTTCACAGCCATCTACCTGAAATTGGATTTTTGTGAGAAAGAACCGTTAATAAATGAAACGGGATATCTTGCCCTGGCCGGGTTAAGCGTCCGGTGTATAAAAGACTGATCTTTGTGCTGGTCAGGCATCGAACCATGCCGGTTGTGATTTTTATCTGCATTCTGGTTTTCCGGCATAAGCGAACTTCGTGCTTCCGAAATAGATGCACCCGTCGCCACAAACCTCATATTTGTAAGTGGTGGTCTTACCGGAAGAGCTGGTCATGGCAATGGTCCCTGAAGTTTTGGTGCCGGTTATTTTCCATGTTCCGCTGCCTCCGCCCTTGGAGGCTGATCCCCAGGCTCCTGCCGTGCCGGCCTGACCACTGTACCCGGATTCAGAATTGGAAAGATATCTTCCGCCCGGACATAGGGAAACCTTCCGTTCCGTACCCCCGGTCTGGCCGCCGCCCACAGCGCTGAAACTGTAATAGGATCCGATAAAGTAATCCATCAGGGCCGGATCATTCTCAAACGATGCCGGAGGCCCTCCCTGGTTCCCTGAAGTGTTCGACTGATCGATTTTATCCAGACCCTCCGCAATCACTTTAAGCTGCTCCTGTTTCTGATTAAAAGCCTTGGTGTTTTCCGACCAGGAGATTAAAGTCTTATCCGATGCCTTAAATACAAGATCATAAGGGACATAACCTCTCCACATTTCCTGAAGGTTCCATCGCGCAATCCAATGGTCATTGACGACCTGGGACGACTTGGGCTTTCCCAGCAATGATTCCACCTCGACGTAAGTCATCCCCGGTTGTAACTGATTGGTCAGCTTAATGGAATTTAGCTGTAATGTTTTGGTA
>CAYWTT010000367.1:0-4598 GCA_964461245.1 uncultured Prolixibacteraceae bacterium
GCCAAGGTGGATTATCTCTATTATCTGTGTCTGCCCGCTGCAACCACTGGGGCTGCTGATACTTACAGCAAGTCGACGGAGGAATTCCCGGGATCGACAACTTACAACCAGCTTACTGAAAAAACATCGAACGATATCGACGATGAATTTTTCAAAAGCCAGACCGGTGGTCCCTATGCATATATCCGTGAGTGCAATATCTTCCTGGATAACATAAACAAGGGAACATTAACAGAAGCCCAGAAAAAGACCATGATCGGTGAGATCCATTTCTGGAGGGCATGGAATTACTTTAACTTAGTTCGCACCTATGGGGGTGTGCCCATTATTTTGCATGCGCAAAATGCCATTCTGGGATCGGGCGATCCCACCCAGACTGATCTCGCAGTTCAGCGCAGTTCCACGGCAGATTGTATTAAACTGATCGTAGCCGATCTTGATACGGCCATATCCATGTTGCCCGGAAGATGGGATGATCCCAACTGGGGCCGCATTACTTCGGGTGCTGCCGCCGCTTTCAAGGGTCGTGTATTGCTGACTTATGCCAGCCCGCTCTTTAACAGGAATATGGATGCTGCCCGTTGGCAGGCTGCCTATGATGCCAACAAGGCTGCCAAGGATTTGCTGGATGCCAACGGTTTCGGTCTGGTAAATGCGACCAACTTACGGGCCAAAGATTGGGGGAATATGTTTGTCACTACCAAGACGACCGAAGCCGTCATGTCTGCTTTGTTCAACACGGTCACCACTGATTCCTATGCCAGGAACAACGGTTGGGAGCAGGCGGCCCGTCCGAAAGAACTGCAGGGTGGCGGAGGTTACGGTGCTACGGCTGAAATGCTGGATATGTTTCCTATGGCCGACGGGAAAAAGCCGGATCAGAGCAGTTATACCTATGATCCGTTGAAGTTCTATAAGGACCGCGATCCCCGTTTCTACCGTACTTTTGCTTTTAATGGGTGCGTTTGGCCTTATTCAGGAAATACTACCTATACGGTATGGACTTACCAGTGGTTTAAAGACCAGGCTGCTGTCAATGGTGCCGTTACCAAGGAAGGCTCCGGTTTTGCAGAATACGCCGGTCATGTCAGCAGCGGAATTTATGTCAGGAAAAGGACCAATTCAAATGCGGGATTTACCGAAGCGGATAAATTCGGCCGTTCGGCATCACCCTATATGGAAATCAGGTATGCCGAGGTGTTGCTGAACCTGGCTGAGTCAGCAGCCGGCATTAACAAACTGGACGAAGGATATGCCGGGTTGGACGCCATACGTGCACGCGTGGGACTTCCCAAGGGGGACGGTCATTACGGAGTGCCGATGGGTTTGGATAAATGGGGTCTCTTCAGGGAAATCCTTTATGAAAGACAGATTGAATTTGCTTATGAAGGCAAACGTTTCCAGGATATGAGAAGGTGGATGCTGTGGAATGATGACGCTTCTATCCAGAATACCACCTGTGCCCAACTGGGAGTGGAACCCCTGAACGGGAAACGGCGCCATGGGATCATCCTGGCAGTCAATCCCAATGTGTACAAGTCATCCAGCGCAGGTCTGGCAAACGATATTTTCAATCCGCTTAGCTCCAAATATGATGCAACCAAGGTCACCCGTTCAGGCATTGCTTTGGATCCGGATGCTTCTGATGCCAACTTCAATGCGATGATCCCCAAGCTGGATAACTTTTATAACACGAATCTGATCAGGGTAACCACCGACTTTATCGATGGGACCACCACCCCCACATTCTATGTTACCTATCGCAGTAAATACTATTTCATTGGTTTAAAACAAAGTGTACTGAAACAATCACCCTATCTCAAGCAAACCAAAGGATGGATTGATTATTATGGAGCCGACGGAGATTTTGATCCGCTCCAGTAGGTAAAAATTCTGTTCTGTACTTAGAAGGCACGAAGATCCGAAGCTGATTTTTATATTCTTTGTGCCTTCTATCTATTCGAAGAATCAGGTTATGAGTCCACCCCGAATAGTATTTCTGATCCTTATCCCATTTAGGGGGATGTGGTTCAGAATATTTGAAACCCAAAACTGCATTCTTATCGTGGAATCATGATATTTAACATTAAAATTAACTTTAAAAGTAAAAAATGAAAATCAAATTACTCCTTTTGGTTGTTTTCTTCACTGCAATTATTCGTCCGGGGTATGGGCAATACCCTGAAATTCCCAGAGATGTCGAAGCTGCGTCGGAAAAACTGCTGAAAGATGCCTGGCAGAAATCGGAAATTGCCTGGCATAAAGCCTGGCCGGTGATACAGGAGGATGCGAGAAAAGGGAAACCCTACATTCCATGGGCCGCCCGCCCGACCGATTTGCCTCAGGCTGAAATCCCTGCCTTTCCTGGAGCTATGGGAGGTGGAGCCTTTACTTTCGGAGGAAGAGGTGGTAGGGTGATTGTGGTCACCAGCCTGGAAGATGAGGGTCCCGGGACCTTAAGGGAGGCCTGCGAACAAGGGGGTGCCAGGATCGTGGTTTTTAACGTGGCGGGTATTATTCGCCTGAAGTCACCACTGATCCTCAGGGCACCTTATATTACCATTGCCGGACAGACAGCCCCGGGCGACGGAATTTGCGTGGCTGGAGAGAGCTTCTGGATAAACACCCATGACGTGATCATCCGACATATGCGTTTCCGCAGGGGGGAAACCTGGGTGGGCAGGCGTGATGATGCCATCGGGGGAAATCCCATCGGTAATATCATGATTGACCACGTTTCGGCAAGCTGGGGATTGGATGAGAATATGTCCATATACCGGCATATGTATAATGACAGTACCGGTAAAACAGTCGAACAAAAACTCCCGACCGTAAACATCACCATTCAGAATTCCATTTTTTCAGAAGCGCTCGATACCTGGAATCATGCATTCGGCAGCACGTTGGGCGGAGAGAACTGTACCTTCATCCGGAACCTGTGGGCCGATAACGCCGGAAGAAATCCCTCCATCGGATGGAATGGAATCTTTAACTTTGTGAACAACGTTGTTTTCAACTGGGTACACCGTTCGGTCGACGGAGGCGATTACAAGGCAAATTTCAACATCATCAACAACTATTTTAAACCGGGGCCCCTGACTCCGAAAGATTTACCTGTGGGTTACCGGATTCTCAAACCGGAATCGGGAAGGAGCCAGCTTGATCACTCGGTTTTCGGAAGAGCCTTTGTGAACGGAAATATCATGGAAGGGAACGACCGGGTGACCAAGGACAACTGGGATGGAGGTGTGCAGGTCGAGGATCTGCCTGATGCAGGTCAGTACAAAGAGCTGATCAAATGGAATGAACCACTGCCCATGCCTGCTTTTCCCATCATGACTGCCGCTGAATCTTACCCATTCGTTCTCGAAAATGCAGGAGCCACCCTTCCACGCCGGGATCCTGTTGATATCCGGATTATCGGGCAGGTAAGGGATGGAAAATTTCCCGTTCCTGAAATGGTATCCCTTGAAAATGTACCCCGGTTCAAATCTCGCCGGCTGCCTGTAGATTCATACAAAAACGGGATCATCACCGACATCAGCCAGGTCGGAGGCTATCCGGAATATAAAGGAACACCCGTTACCGACACCGATATGGACGGCATGCCCGATGAGTGGGAAGTGAAATACCGGCTGAACCCGAAAGATCCTTCGGATGCCGCTCTGGATTGCAATGGCGACGGGTACACCAATATTGAAAAATACATCAACGGACTGGATCCAGAAAAGAAGGTTGACTGGACAAAACCGGAGAATAACGTGGATCCTCTCATGAAAAATGAAGCGGAAAGCTATTTGAATACAGCAAGGCAACGTGCTGAAAAAATCGTTGTTCCGATGAATATTCATGGCAGGGAAAAGGCCGAACGGGTAATGGATCTGATAACCGAATTTTACGTGAACCTGCATGAAATTCATGGACAAAAAGACAACCCGCAGCTGGAAAAAGCAATGGAGAACAATCACCGTCAGTTTGTTGCCGGACTTGAAAAAGAGTTGACAAAGAAACAGGTGGAAAAGGTAAAAGACGGTATTACCTATGGGATATTACCAAAAACAAACAGGGGATATCAGGAGATGCTTCCAGGTCTCACCGGCACCCAGAAAGCCAAAATTCTGGAATGGTTGAAGGAGGCACGTGAGAAAGCCATGGATGGTGGCACTTCAGAGGAAAAGCACACCTGCTTTGGTAAATACAAGGGAAAAATCAACAATTATCTTTCTGCTGAAGGTTATGATTTGAAAAAGGCCGGTGAAGAATGGGAAAAGAGGATCAGGGAAAAGAAATAATCGGAATCGGGAGAAAGGGCATTTTGTTGTTGCTCGGATTTTTCTGTTTCCAGGAAGTCTTTGCCGAACCATCCCGCTCTGATGTGCCGTCACTGGTTTGCTGCAAAGACGGCAGTCTGGTATATACCGCTGATTCCTCCGGTAACCGGATCCCCGATTTTTCTTTCTGTGGGTATGCTGCTTCGGAAAGGGAGATACCCCTGGTGCCGGCCAAGGTGTGGGTTCCGGTTCACGAGGGTGATGCCACAGCCCGTATTCAAAAACTCGTAGATGAAATTTCCTTGTTTACGCCAGGGCATGAAGGTT
>CAYWTT010000368.1:0-4597 GCA_964461245.1 uncultured Prolixibacteraceae bacterium
GGCTGCATCTTTACCCACAACCTGAAGCGGGAAGTTATTATTACTGCTGGTGGTTCTCAGGGACAATTCCTGTTTTAAACCCCAATCTGAATTCAGCAGATTGGCAAAATTGATTACATCGACGCTTAACTGAATTTTGTTTTTTGTGCGTTTTGCATCAAATTTGAAATCCTGCAGCAACCGGAGGTCAAACCGGCTGTACCAAGGCATATAGGCATCATACCGTTTGGCATATTTACCTGCATTTTTAGTCAGGTATTTATCGTTAGCGGCAAAAGCGAAATAGGCATCGGCATCGGCTGGTGTTTCCCAGAGCAGATCCTCTTTATTTTTAGGAATATACATCAGTTCATGATCAGAAGTGCCATCCTTGTTTGCATCTCCGCGATACATATAGGAAAATGCGTCTCCTGTATTTCCGGTATAGAATAAGGAAAGGGTGGTTTTAAAATTATCCAGGTATTCGATCGAATAATTCAGATTGGCAATGATTCTGTGCGGCATGTTGTTCATGGTATATCCAATTTCCTCCGCATTGAGGGAATTGAGCACGGTACGGTATCTCCATGCCGACAAAGGATCAGACCCATTTTTACCGGCTGCTTCTTCCCCCCAGCTTTTAGACCAGGCTACCAGACCACTAAATCCTGCGATTTTGGGAAGCTCAAGCTGAGCAGAGAGGGAATACCCTTGTCCAACCTGGCTGTTACGCATGATAATCACATCGGTGTAATAAGGTGAGGTGGCTGAATAGGTGATGTACTTGGTGGCGTTGCTGTTGTTTGACCAGTAAGGGCGGGTACCTGCACCTTCTTTTAAGGTAGATTCAGCCGGTTTAAGGTTTATGTTATCAAAACTGATTGAGTTGATATCTTTGGAATAGATACCTTCCAGTGTAAGGATCATATCCAGGGGTAGTTTAACATCCACACCCAGGCTGCTACGCCAAACCTGAGGAAGTTTAAAATCTTTGTCAATTGCGGCTATACTTCCTCCAACAGGATTTTGCTGTGGAAAAATATCGGAAAGCGAATTATCTTTAAGTAATTCGGATGCATCAGCCAGCAACGGCAAACGGGCCAGTTTGGCCTGGGATGAAGCTCCGTCACCTTGATTCAGTACAAGCCTGTACTGGATCATACCGCTGTTTGAAGGCTGGTTGGTAAACCATACAAACGGGATACGTCCGGTAAAAATTCCGGTACCTCCACGGACATTAAATGTACGGTCGCCGAGGACATCCCAGTTGAAACCCAAACGCGGGGACCAAAGGATTTTTGTATCCGGCCAATTTCCCAGGTCGACCTTTTCGCCGTCCCTGAATGTAAAGTTCTTAACGGCCGGATTATCGAGGGCGCCATCCAGATACAAAGGCAGGTCAATGCGGATACCTCCGGTTATTTTCAGATTAGGAACCGGAGCCCATTCATCCTGAAAGTAAGTGGCAAACTGGCCAAAAGAGAGTTCAGCCACCGGATCAGTCAAACCATTGATCGGGTAAGTGTATGCAAAATTTGTGGGATGGTAATTTGCATTGTATGCCTTACCTACTCCTTCACCGTTGGCAAAACGTTCGAAAGAATCAAGGTCTTTAAAACGGTAGTAACCGCTTCCCTGGCGCAGGTAACTGTTGGCAAAATACTGGTGCTCGTACGACAAACCAAAAGTGAGGGTGTGTTTCTGTAAAAGATAGGTTAAGTTGTCGGTAAGGATCAACGTGTTATTATCGACATTGTTCTTATAGGAGAACAGTTCATAACCGGCCGACATTTTCACATCTCCTTTAGTTGGATCACCATTCATGATGTCGATAAAGGGAAAAACCTCACTGTCGCTTTTCCTGGGTTGATGGTAACGGGTATAGGCAACCAGGAATTTATTGGATAACTGTCTGAAACGGCTGTTTAATTCACCGGTGATGGAATGAAGGGTATTGGTATTATAGTACTGTGAATTTTCAAAAGAAAGTCCTCCTGTCCGGCTCTGGCGACCCCCTGAAATACTCGGATTCGCATCACCGCTTCCACTGGGTGAAAAACGGGCTGAACTTTCAGAGAAATTATACCGGACCGTCATCTTATGGTTGGCATTGATATTCCAGTCGATTTTTCCGAGGAATTTATTGTTGAATTCATTGTCTCCTCCCCAACTTTCGTAAGGACCGGTTTCATAACCCCATTTGGTTTTCAGGATATTGGAGAACTTTTGAAGTTCCGCGGAAGAAACGCGCGAATTGACATTCAGATCCTGGGCGTCTCTGCCTGATTCCATGGCCAGCAAGGTATTTCCGGGGGTTAAGGCGCTCTCCATTTCTCCACTGACAAAGAAAAAGAGTTTGTTTTTAATAATGGGGCCTCCAAAATTCAAACCAAACACTTTTTTAGACGACTCGGTCACTGTAAGCTCTTTACCCCTGATTTTGTCACCCACCATGTCCTGATTTCTGAAATAGGTATAAGCAGATCCGGAAAAAGTATTGGTCCCACTTTTGGTGATTGCATTGACCCCGGCACCAGTAAAATTGGACTGACGTACGTCGAAGGGAGCAACCGCCACCTGAATCTCTTCAATGGCTTCCATGGAGATGGGCTCACCCGAAATACTCGGCATATTGGAACTGGACAATCCGAAGTTATTGTTAAAGTTAGCCCCGTCCACAGTAATGTTGGTCATATAGGCTTCCCGTCCGATATACGATCCGGACCCCGTCAGATAAGGCGTAAGTTTGGTATAATCGGCCAGACTGCGGTTAAGGGATGGGATCAGCCCCATCTGATCTTTTCGGATGTTGGCCGAAGCCCCGGTTTTAAGCGCACCGAATGCAGAAGGTTTGTCGCCGACCACCATCACCTCTCCCACATCAATGGTACTTTCTTTCAGGGTAACATTCAGCGTGAAAGATTCACCCAGTAAAAGGGTGATTTCACTGTACTTACCCGTCGAATAACCGACAAATGAAACATTCACGGAATAAGGACCGCCCGGACGCATACCCTGCAGGATAAAACGGCCTTCGGCATTGGTGATTGTCCCGTATTGTGTACCTGAAGGGACATGAACAGCTACTACGGCTGCTCCCGGAAGGGGTTCACCGGCGCCTGCTACGACCCGGCCGTTCATTCCGGAGGTGGTTACCTGAGAAAATGCCACAGTCACTGAAAGGAACAGCAACAACAACATTACTGAAAGTTTTCTGCCTTGTTTGTTCATACAACATTTAGTTTTTAAATTGTGATGCAAAAATAGTTTTTGATCTTGATAATTATATTATTTTAACAATTCCCGTATGAGTTCCGGCAATTTTCAAAGGAAATCCCCTGCCGGGATCATTACTTTTCTTCCTGTTTAAATCCCATAACTTTTTGTAAAACAAAGTTCTGCCCCGTTTGGTCGCCAGTTAGTCAATTACGCTACTAAATTTAATTTTAAAACAGAAATCAAAACATGACATAAACTTTAAAAAATGATTAGTTATCAACAGGATATTAAGATGAAAGAGGTGGTTTATTAACAACATCCGATATCCGCTTATTGTATGATGGCCCTGTTCCCGAGCTTGTCTGAAAGAAACTTTTCCACTTTTTTCAGGTTTTGGATTTTTGCCAAAACTTCAAACAACTGGTTATCATTATGCTCTTTATGTAAGGATTCTACCTCTTTTTCCAGCTCCAGGTGCATCTCTTTGATTTTCCTCATCTTGAATTCATTCACAATGCGGGGCACAAGCCAGTCAAGAATATCGGTCTCCTTTTCGGTATAGGCACCGGCTTTATTCCATCTTTTACTTTCCACCCATTTTTCTGCCAGCAGATGGGTGGCCATCTGACTGATCTGCTTATCGGTATGATGAATGAAATATTTTTCGGGTTGAAAATCGGGATCCTTCAGATGTTCCGACATTTCAGCCATCATGGTGCTGAAAACCGGCTTGTCTGAAATCAGTTCATCCTCCACCAGTTGGGAAATGATAAATTCACCGACAGAGATGACCTCCGGGTTATCTGGATGCTCCGAATCCTGCTCAAAAAGTGGCATTTTACCATATTTCAGAAGGATCCGCAGCAGTTCAATCTCTTCAAAATTCAGTTCACCGGACTTCTCCTGCAGAACAATAACCTGACGGGGAGCTTTTTCCATAACCGGAGGCAAAGCGGCTGCGCCCGGGTGTTCCGATTTGGCCCGCAGTATTTTCCTGACCTCCCCGTACAGAACCGATTCCTCCACACTCAGCAAGCGGCTGCATTCGCGGATATATACGGAACGGGTAATGGATTCGGGGATGACCGCTACCGACCGGATGACATCCGTGATGAGTCTGGCCCTGGCCACCGGATCATTTTCAGCCGATTTCAGCAGTAATCTGGTTTTAAACTGGATAAAATCGGTTTCATTATCCGTAATATACTGAAGAAAGACCGACGAACTGTTTTTCCTTGAAAATGAATCGGGATCCTCGCCTGGAGGAAGTAAAAGCACCTTCACGTTCATTCCCTCTTCAAGCACCAGGTCGATTCCTCTGAGCGAGGCCTTTATCCCGGCTTCATCTCCGTCATAAAGGATGGTGATGTTGGGAGTGAACCTCCTGATCAGCCTGATC
>CAYWTT010000369.1:0-4577 GCA_964461245.1 uncultured Prolixibacteraceae bacterium
TTCCGGTTCACTGCTGTCCGGTTCACGATTCCAAAGTGATAGCTGGTTCTGGTTGGACATATTTTTTAAAGTAGAAATAGTTTTCAAAAAGTTCTTTGGCAGGGTGTTTATCAAACAGAGTAAGCCCCAAAGGGGACCAAGCCCTGATTCAAAGTTCCGGATTTCTTGCGCTGTGACCCCTATGTCGCCAAACTCTGCGATACTTAAGTGGTAAAAAATATGGATTCCGTTTAATGGAAATGCTCAGCAGCCCGGGAGAGAAGAGTCCACTACATCTGGTTAGGCGTTTGGGAATAAAATTCCAGGGCGATCAGCTTTTACAGGTGAAATGGTTTTGTGGAGTTTGATAAACATGTTTTCAGATTGGGTGATGATATTCAAACAGACATTATGATGCAACTAAAATTGGCAACCGATGACTGACAAAAACGGCATCAGTCATTAAGTAAGGTTCCATGCGGTTGAGGCACGAAACGGGACTTAATAAAGGTGACTATTTTGCATGGTATAACCATACTTCATCGTGCATGGTGTACAGACGAAATCCATTCCCATTTGCAACCCAGATTGGACTGGAATGATCTCCTTGAATGACCGGGTTTTTGGGATATTTTGTCCAGTGAATTAAGTCGGAAGAAATGGCCACGTTTGATGTCCATTGTGAATTGGCCCCAGGAAATGCCCAGTTTGGATCCATTGAACCATGATAATACATATAGTATTTTCCTTTGTGTTTGACAACCTGATTACATGCCACCGCACCTTTATCATAAACTTCCGGTCCTTTTTTTAAAACCGGTTCATCCTGTACATTTGTCCATATAATTTTGTTGTTTGATGTGGCGAGCCATATGGCTTCGTCATTCCTTTCATAAAACAAATACCATTTGTCATCTTCAATGAAAACAGTCGGTGTTCCATAAGGCCCATGTATCGTGTCACCTTTTACCGTCAAAAGGATTAAGTCTCCTTGTTCGTGCCAATTTATGCCATCATTGGAAGTTAGCAGATGGGCGATGTCGTTTTTCCCTTCTGCGTACATATAATATATCCCTTTATCTTTCATTACGAACATGTCCTCTGTCCATTTTTCATCAAAGATCGGATTATTGGAATATCTAATCCAGCGGGTTCCATCATTTGAAGTCGCAAATCCCAGATATTTCGGATCATCATCGTTCCCGGCATAACCTGTATACCACATCTTGTAAGAGCCATTTTCGAATAAAATAAAACCGCGTTCCCGAATCCGGTTATCCCAGGTTAATTTATGAGTCCCGCTAAAAACAGGATTCCGCTTGTCTGGCTGAAAATTCACCATTTCCGATGCAAACACAACTGGTTCTGATGAATGGATGGCTTTAGTCTGATGCTGTTTACAGTGGGTGAATTGTAAGCACAACAATAATAAGGGTAATTTGTAGAAAATGTTTTTCATGGATGTAAATATTACGTTGGTTTGGTTTGTAATCTTTTTCATTGTTTTTTTAAAATCAGTTTATCAAAAATAAAAAAAAATGGGTGCATTGTTTTTTTAGAATAAAATTAATAAATACTTTTGCAAAACAATCATAACGTTTTTAAAGAAATAATTTTTGCTTACGAAAGCTTATATTATATTATCGATACAAATATATGAAACAAAACAACAACTTTACACTTTTGCAAAAAGCTGTTCTGTTCATCCTTCGAATTCTAATCGGTTGGCACCTGTTGTATGAGGGTATTTCCAAGCTGCTCATTCCAAACTGGTCGTCGGCAAGTTTCTTAAGTGAATCGAAATGGATACTTTCCGGTTTTTCAAAATGGATCGTCGCTCATACAGAAATTTTGCATGGGGTTGACTTTCTTAATATGTGGGGACTTGTTGCAATTGGTCTGGGATTAATTGTAGGACTGTTTACAAGGGCTGCAGCCATCAGCGGGGCTATCTTACTCATGGTTTATTATTTGAATAATCCTCCGCTCATAGGTCTGGAATATACCCTTCCTTCTGATGGAAGTTGCCTTATTGTCAGTAAAACCTTGATCGAAGCTGTCACATTGTTTATGCTGGCTATATTCCCATCAGGATATTATGCTGGTTTGGATAGAATTATTTTCGGCCCATCCCGTAGTAATCATTTTTAAATTTTCTTACCATGGAAGAAAAAGAAAGCCAAAAACCAAGTTCCAAAGGAAGCATGGAGATAAAGACTCAAGCATCTCAAAAGCGCCGGACGTTGTTGAAATCACTTTTTGGATTTCCGGTTCTTGGCGTTTTTGCGTATGAATCCTTTAAAAAATGGGAATTTGATTTACATAAGAAGAGCAATGTGATTGAGTCACTTGGATTGGAAAATCTGAATGCACCTGTTCCCGTGAAAGTTATACCGGCCAAACCTGGCGATTTGCTTCGGATTGGGATCATTGGATTTGGAACGCGTGGGAATCAACTGGCCAACGGATTGGGATTTATGCATCCTTCCGATGTTGAAAAATTGGAAAAAAACAATACACTGCGAGGATGGCTT
The DNA here is from genome assembly GCA_964461245.1 of uncultured Prolixibacteraceae bacterium. Classification (GTDB taxonomy): domain Bacteria; phylum Bacteroidota; class Bacteroidia; order Bacteroidales; family Prolixibacteraceae; genus UBA1413. The sequence continues at coordinate 2,514 of CAYWTT010000369.1, forward strand.
GACCAGGAATACCTAAATGTTGCGCTGGCCGGAATTTGCGATGTTTTTGATCTTCATGCAGAAGAAGGGTTGGCCACAGCGCAAAATGAAATACGGCCCGGGCGAAGCCAGGGGATAAAAATTCCTGTGAAACGCTACCTTCGGTATCAGGAGATGCTGGCAGATAAAGATATTGATGCCGTTATCATTGCCACTCCCGATCACCACCATGCACGCATGACGATTGATGCCATAAAAGCAGGCAAACATGTGTATTGTGAAAAGAGTATCGCGCTTAAGGAAGAAGAATTGAATGAGGTTTACCATACGGTCAGAAATAGTAATAAAGTATTTCAGCTAGGTCATCAGATTACGCAAAATGTTGTTTTTCAAAAAGCAAAAGAAATAATTAAAAAAGATATCCTGGGTAAGATTACGCTCGTTGAAACCACTTCAAACCGAAATTCTGCCAGTGGCGCATGGATCAGGCATCTTGATGCCAACGGTAACCTGAAACCCGGAGACGAAAAATCCATAGACTGGTTACAGTGGCTTGGTCCCTGTCCTTATGTTCCGTTTAGTGTGGACAGGTTTTACAGTTGGACCAAATGGTTCGATTACGATACCGGAATGATCGGTCAGTTATTTACCCATGAGTTTGATGCGGTGAATCAGTTGCTTCGGATTGGGATTCCAAAATCAGTAGTTTCATCGGGCGGAATTTATTACTGGAAAGATAATCGTGACATTCCCGATACACTTCATTGTGTTTTTGAATATCCCGATAAAGATCTGACATTGACCTTTAGCGGGAGCCTTGCCAATAGTCGCGAAAGGGGACGCGTATTTATGGGTCATGATGCTTCAATGGAACTTGGTGAGTCGTTAAGCATTAAAGCAGACTACGATTCCACCCGTTACAAACAGAAAATTGAAGATGGTACCATTGATACCTCCGTTCCCATGATATCGGTCAGGCCCGGATCCGGAAATATTGATGCAATTACCTCTGCCACTGCAAAATACTATGCTTCCAGAGGGCTCACCACGACAAATATTAATGGAAAATCGGTGGATGTAACGCATTTACATCTGAAAGAATGGATCGATTGCATTCGCTATGGCGGTGTCCCCAGTGCCAATATCGAACGTGCTTTTGAGGAAGGTGTAGCTTGTCTGATGGCACACAAATCATATATCGAAAAACGAAGGGTTGAATGGGACCCGGTAAACAGAAAAATTGTATAAAAATGAAAATATGTATCTTGTTTCTTGTACTTCTATCAACCCTAAACCTCTCAGCACAAAAAAAGGGGATGGTGTTTAGTGAAGATTTTGAGTATGGTTCGAAAGAAGAAATGTTACGAAACTGGGATGACACCTACAACACGGAAGGTATGTCGTTTTCCAATGATTGCCCATTGGGAAGTAAAGGAAAACAGTCGCTGATGATGACTTATACGCCAGGCGCAGATAATGGTGGTTTTTTATATAAGATGTTTCCTGAAGGTTTTGATACACTGTACGCCCGCTTTTATGTGAAATTTATTACTAAATACTGCAAAGTTCATCATTTTGTGGGTATGGGCGGACTAAATCCACCTTCAAAATGGCCGATTGGCCGGGCTGGGATTAAACCCAAAGGGGACGAAAAGTTTAATAGCGGGATTGAACCCACCGGAGATTGGACATGGGATTTTTACACCTATTGGATGAACATGCATGGTTATTCCGATCCAAACTTCTTCTGGGGTAATTCGTTCAATCCAAATCCTCCTGCGAAAATCGTTCATGGTGAGTGGCAGTGTATGGAAATCATGATCATATTAAACAATCCGGTTGAACTGTCAAATGGAGAACAGGCCTTCTGGGTAAATGGCAAAAAAATAATCCACCTTGGCAGGGGGTTCCCCGAAGGTTACTGGAAGTGGGACGAATTTATCCCATCGCCTGGCAGTGGTTGCTTTGAGGGATTTCAATGGCGTAACTCCGATCAGTTGAAGATTAATTATTTCAAACTTGGCTACTATATGACGAAAGGTACCCCGGGAGAAATAGACAAGGTGTTATTTGACGATGTGGTTG
>CAYWTT010000370.1:0-4569 GCA_964461245.1 uncultured Prolixibacteraceae bacterium
CCGCCTTTTTCCTATGTTTGCCTGACAGTAGTTCCCAGAGAAATGAAAAATAAATTCAGACCGCTTAGTTCTGTTTTAGTCAAACCTACGGGACCCGATTGCAATTTAAACTGCAAATACTGCTTTTATCTGAGGAAGTCGGAGCTTTTTAAGGAGGCTCCCATACACCGGATGAGCGGGGAAGTTCAGGAAGAGCTGATCCGGCAGGTCATGCAGCAGGGGGGAGAGTCGGTGAGTTTTGGATGGCAGGGGGGTGAACCTACGCTGATGGGGCTTGCCTTTTATGAGCGTGCCATCGAACTGGAAATGAAGTTCGGACGCAACCAGACTGTTGGCAACGGATTGCAAACCAACGGAATATTGCTGAATACCGAATGGGCAAGATTTCTTAGCCGCTATGACTGGCTGGTCGGAATCTCCCTGGACGGACCTCAGTTTATTCATGACCATTACCGGATCGATAAAGGGATGCAGCCCACCCACAGCCGTGTGGAATCGAATGCCCGGATGTTAATGGATCACCAGGTTGCAGTCAATGTGTTAAGTTGTGTAACAAATTATTCCGCCCAGTTCCCGGATGAGCTGTACGATTATTTCAAATCCCTGGATCTGGACTGGATGCAGTTTATCCCGATTGTTGAAACCGATCCCGGAGATCCCACCCGGGCTGCTTCCTATTCCGTGGATGCGGTCTCTTACGGTAATTTTCTTTGCAGGTTGTTTGACCGCTGGGTAGCCGATTTTAAAGAGGGTAAACCCACCACATCCATCCGTTATTTTGATTCGGTTTTTTATTGTTATGTGGGATTACAGGCGCCGGAATGCAGCCTGATGAAAGAGTGTGGTCCCTATGTGGTTATTGAGCATAACGGAAATGTTTACAGTTGTGATTTTTTTGTGGAGCAGAAATGGAAACTGGGCAATGTGATGACCGGCCGCCTTGTGCAGATGCTGAATTCCAGGCAGCAGGAGAGTTTCGGATCTGCCAAAAATGTACTTCCCGGAGAATGCCGACGTTGTCCCTGGTTCCCCAAATGTTTCGGCGGTTGCACAAAAGACAGGATCAAGGATCCGGCCGACAACAGAAAGCCGCGGTTCTGTACTTCCTACAAGATGTTTTTTGCCCATGCCGATGCCACACTGCAAATGTTGGCTGCTCAATGGAAACAGGAACAAAGGGATTTGAAAGAGAGCAGGGAAACAGGGGGGACTTACAGGGCTTTCCCCGATTTTCCGGGCAAAGTCTGACCATTCCCACTGAGTTTGGTTTGGCTTATAATTTCCGGGTTCCTATGCCTGTTTCTTTTTTGAGACATTTATTAATTTAAGGTAATCTGTTTCCCCTTTTTTTTGGAACTTCCTGCCCATAAGCCTATATTTGGCGTTTTCTAAGAAAATTATTCAGAAGCATGCATAAAAATTTATTATTGGGAGTGGAAGCCATAGCACAGGGTGCTTTGGATGGCGGGATATCAGGCGTTTATGCCTATCCGGGCACACCTTCCACCGAAATCACAGAATACATTCAAAACCATCCTGCAGCGGTCAGCCGTAACCTCCACCGGCAGTGGTCGGTGAATGAAAAAACAGCATTCGAAGCTGCATTGGGTATGTCTTATGCCGGTAAGAGAAGCCTCGTCTGTATGAAACATGTGGGTTTGAATGTGGCGGCTGATCCGTTCATGAATGCCTGTGTGACCGGGGTTAACGGCGGATTGGTGGTTACTGTGGCTGATGATCCCTCCATGCACTCCTCACAGAATGAACAGGATTCCCGGTTTTATGGCCGGTTTGGAATGGTTCCTATTCTGGAGCCTTCGAACCAGCAGGAGGCTTACGATATGGCTTATTCCGGACTGGAACTTTCGGAGCAGTTGAAAGTACCGGTCTTATTGCGCATAACCACTCGCCTGGCCCATTCCCGGTCGGGTGTTGAAACCCGTTCTTCCAGGTCTGAGAATAGGGTTGCACTTCCCGGAAATCCGAAACAGTTTCTTTTATTGCCTGCATATGCCAGAAACTATTACCAGAACCTGCTTTCAAAACAGGAAAAGATGGTTGCCCTGGCAGAAAATTCGGGCTGGAACCGGTTTGAGGAAGGAGCAGACCGGAAACTGGGAATTGTATGCTGTGGGATCACCTGGAATTACCTGATGGAAAATTTCACAAAGGCGCGTTGTCCATATCCGGTTGTGAAAATTTCCCACTATCCGGTTCCCGTTGAACTGGTGCGTAAGCTGGAAGCATCGTGTGATGAGCTCCTGGTACTGGAGGAGGGGTTTCCCCTGGTTGAAGAGCAGTTAACCGATTTCTTCGGAAGGGGGAAAAAGGTGTCTGGCCGGTTAAACGGGGCACTTCCGCGTGCAGGTGAGCTGAATCCCGATCATGTGGCAAGGGCTTTGGGCAGGGAAGTCAGGCGGGGATATCCCGTGCCACCCGTGGTGGCCAACCGTCCGCCTGCCCTGTGTCAGGGATGTGGTCACCAGGATGTTTATTTTGCATTGAATGTGGCCATTGAAGAACTGGGGCATGGAAGGGTTTTCTCCGATATCGGATGTTATACCCTGGGTGCACTGCAACCATACAATTCGATCGATACCTGCGTGGACATGGGGGCATCCATTACCATGGCCAAAGGGGCATCTGACGCCGGACTTCAGCCCTCGTTTGCCGTGATCGGCGACTCCACCTTCACTCACTCCGGAATAACCGGTCTGCTGGATTGTGTGGTGGAACACACGAATGTGAATATCATTATACTTGATAATGAGGCAGTTGCAATGACGGGTGGACAGGATTCATCGGCAACCGGGAGGATCGAAAATATATGCCAGGGTGTTGGAGTAGAACCGGAACATATCCGGATGGTGGTGCCCCTGAAAAAAAACCATGAAGTTATGGTCCGCACCATCAGGGAAGAGATGACATATCAGGGCGTTTCCGTAATTATTGCCCGCCGGCCCTGTTTGCAGAAAATGGCCAGGGAAAAGCGGGAGAAGAATAAATAGGAGCCGTAAAATTCTTGCAGCAAGAGGTTAATTCAACAGAACCATTTGAAAACATCAGAAACAGGTATCCGGAGGGCTTACCTGAAAAGGATATAAATAGAAATAAAATGAAGACAGACATCATCTTGGCCGGAGTCGGCGGACAGGGTATCCTATCCATAGCAGCCATTGTGGGTGCTGCGGCGGTTGAAAAGGGACTTTACCTGAAACAGGCTGAAACCCATGGTATGAGTCAGCGTGGCGGGGCTGTGGAGTCGCATCTGCGGATAGCCGATTATCCAATTGCCTCCGACCTGATCCCATTGGGAGGTGCTGATGTGATCCTATCCGTCGAACCGATGGAATCACTCCGTTATTTGCCCTTTCTTTCCTCAGAAGGGTGGGTGGTGTCCAGTTCCACCGTTTTTGATAATATTCCGGATTACCCTGGTTATCCCATGATTGAACAGGAGATAAGGAAACTCCCCCGGTTTGTCCTGCTGGATGCGGACAAAATAGCAAAAGATCTGGGCAATCCCCGCGGCTCAAATATGGTGATGCTTGGTGCTGCGACACCTTTTCTCCCTTTTACAAGGGAAGAGGTAATGCAGGCTATCGGGATTATCTTCCGGAGAAAAGGGGAAGATATCGTTGCATCGAACATAAAAACATTTCAAGCCGGATTTGATTTCTCTAACAGCCAGGTCCAGCAAAAATAACCGATAACTTTCTTAACTTTGGTAAACTGCAGGCTCTGATCGCGGAAAAAAGTCGGGACATCCATAAACAAGTATGGATCAGAGTTGTTTATTAGCAGATTACGTAAAGTTAAAAAGGTATTTTATGGATCTGACAAATCCGTTGGGGAGCCAGGAGATGAAAGTTGTGGAAGAGATGTATCATTCTTTTCTGCAAGATCCGGACTCTGTTGAAGATAGCTGGCGCCATTTTTTTTCCGGTTTTGATCTGGCGGTTCGCCATTTCCCTTTGAGACCAGGTGCCACTGTTTCTGAAGATGTTCGCAAAGAATTTGCGGTACTGCAACTGATCCATGGTTACCGGCAGCGGGGGCATCTGTTTACCCGGACAAACCCGGTCAGGAGCAGGCGTAAATACGAGCCCACGCTTGATCCTGGGAATTTCGGACTGAACAGCCGGGATCTGGATAAAGTTTTTAATGCAGGAGAAGAGATCGGAATAGGGCCGGCTACCCTGAAAGAGATAATTTCACACCTTGAAACCACTTATTGCGGATCGATAGGAGTCGAATATGTCTATATGCGAAATCCGGAACTGGTAAACTGGCTGAAAATCAAAATGGAAAAAGCCAGGAATACCATGGAATTTCCGCAGGAAAAAAGGCATCATATTTTCTCTCACCTGGTTCAGGCAGTAGGTTTTGAGAATTTTATCCACAGAAAGTTTGTGGGTGCAAAGCGGTTTTCACTGGAAGGAGGAGAGACATTGATTCCTTCTCTGGATGCCGTGGTGGAGCGGGGAGCTGAACTGGGAGCGGAAGAGTTCGTCATTGGTATGGCTCACCGGGGCCGGCTAAATGTGTTGGCTAACATAATGAAAAAAC
>CAYWTT010000371.1:0-4565 GCA_964461245.1 uncultured Prolixibacteraceae bacterium
ATTCAATATCCGTTGGGGCAATGTTATTTATGTTGTCAACAGGTAGCCCGTCAACGATATACAATGGAGAATTGTCCTGGGTAATGGAACCACCACCACGTACACGGATCTTTATTTCAGCATCAGGCGACCCGTCAGTTTTTGTGACCTGAACACCAGCCATACGACCCACAATGGCCTGAGAAGCGGAAGTTACAGGTATGTCCTTTAATGTGCTGCCACTTACAGAGACAACAGAACCTGTTAAATCTTTACGTTTTACCGTACCATAGCCGATAGCTACTACTTCTTCTATACCAATGGCATCTTCTGCCAAAGTAACATTGATTACCGTTCTTCCTGCCACAGGGATCTCCTGCATTTTCATCCCCACAAACGAGAACTGAAGGGTGGCATTTTCAGGGATATTGCTCAGAATGAATTTCCCGTCTGCCCCCGTAATGGTTCCCTGGGTGGTTCCTTTGATTACCACGGAAACACCCGGCAGAGGCGATCCGTTTACATCGGTTACCTTTCCGGAAACGGATCTCTGCGGCTGACTTTGCAAGGCAGTAATGCTTTCCGTAGTCAGAACAATCTGCCGGTCAGATACCACGAACTTCACATTGGTTCCTTCAAATAAATCCGTCAGAATTTCATTGATTTTTTTCTTGTTCGCAGAGACAGAAACAACCCGATCGACATCCACCAAATCCTTGTTTAATAAAAAATGGAATTCGGTGGAATTCTCGATCTGGTTCAGAACTTCCAAAACCGTCACATTCTTCAGGTTAAGTGTTACAACCGTCTGCTGCGAGTAAGATGACGAAGCCCACGTCTGAAAAACACTGACCATTAAAAGAAACACGCTGATTCGCATAATTTTTAACCATTTTAGAAAGTTGGACACGCCAACTCCATACAAGAACTTTTTTTTCATAAATTTGAACTGTTAAGTGGTTTATTATACCAATGATTACACTGCTTTTCAATCGGGAAGGTGTGGGTAGCACCTTCCTTTTTTATTTGAAATCATTTATTCTTTTTTCATCTGTTCTGAATTTTATTTTTCGTTTAGAGAAAGTCCCGTCAGCATGTTTTATCCTCGGAGTTTCCAGGTATTTTATCGGCGCCGTCATGGCAATCAACCTCAATACTTCAGCTAAAGGTTCGTCTTTAAAAGTTGCATAATATTTGAAATCCCTGATCCTTTGATCGTCAATCTCAATCTCCACATCATACCACCTGCTCAGCTTTTTAGCCGCATCCTCAAAACGCTCATCCTGGATGACCAGCTTCCCATAGATCCAGGAGGTATAATTCAGGGGATTCACCTCCCTTTGGGTGTATCGATGTTGTTCCTTATTCAACACAAATTGTTGGTTCGGAGATAAAACCGTAAGCTGTTGATTGTCGCTGCCCAGTACTTTTAAGCTACCTGTTTTCAAGGTTATTTCTTCGTTTATCTGATCCTCATAACCCATGATGTTGAAGCTGGTCCCCAACACTTCCACTTTCAGTTCCCCGGCAGTGACGGTAAACTTGCTTCCCTTGTCTTTTGCTACGTCAAAAAAGGCTTCACCCTTTAAATAAACATCCCGGGAATGATTAAAATCTACCGGATATTTTAAGGTTGATTTACTGTTAAGGAAACCGGTAGAACCATCCGGCAACTGAAATTCTGTCCTGACACCTGCAGGACACTTAATTTCAGCCCATGCACTTATCTCAGGCCTGGGTTTTGATGAGAAATGAACGTAAAGTGAGGCAAACAACAAGGGAATAAACAGTATAGCGGCAACTTTTTGCAGATAATACCAGAACATAACCGATCCTTTTAGTTCGTCGGGCCGGCTGATCTTCCCCAATATTCTGTTCCACGATGACTGGAGGTTAAAATCTGAAATTTTACTGGTGTCTATTTCATTCCACTGTATTTCAAGTTCTTCCAGAAAAGCCTTGTTTTCGGTTTCTTTTTCAAATTCACGGCAGACCGTAAAATATTCATGCCTGGTATAGCGGTTTCTGAAAAAATGTGTCAGTATATTTTTTAAATCACCCATTTTTATAAAAGACCGGCTTAATGCCCTTTATAAAGTAATATGGATGAAACCGAAAAACTACGTAGTGTAAAAGCGATTTTTTATCTATTTTTCTTACTCAGGAATAAAGAGAAGAACAATAACCCGGCTATATGCTCTTCAGTCAACTCTACCTTAATAGATTTTAAGGCTTCTGACAAATGTTTTTCTACCGTCCGGGGGGAAATATCCAAAAGGATCGCAATCTCTTTTGTTGGCAATCCCTGTTTCTTTCTGAGCAAAACAATTTCCTTCTGTCGAGGCGGCAGCTTGTCAATCAGATTTTCAACAAGTTCAAGCAAAGAATGGTAATCAATTCTTTCATCCGTCCGGTTATCAAAATCAACGGAAAGGCTAAGAATTTCATGTTTATAACTGTTCGCGCGGCTTTTCTTTAAAAATAATTCCCTGATGTAATTGTAGGTGATCTTAAAAAGAAAGGATTTAAAAGAGAGTTCGGTATTGATCGAAGCTCTGATGTTCCATATCTTTAAAAAAACTTCCTGGACGACTTCCTCTGCTTCTTCATTTGATTTTACATACCCTTTTGCGAAAATAAAAATACGCTTCCCGTATTCCTCAAATACATTCCGGAATGCTTCTATACTCCCATTTTTGAGATGGATAATCCAGTTTTTTTCTTGCTCAGGTCCTTTCACAACTCATTGACATTCTATATCACGATGCAGCAATAAAAACTCCGTTTATTGGTTTAAGCTATGCGGTCAAGTAAAATGAATTTCACATGCCATGTTACAAACGTATAAAAAAAAAAGAATCCCTGAATGAACAGCCTGGTACTTGATTAAAAAAGGTGCATATTTTCCCCGGCAATCGACCAACGCCTGCCCTGCCCGGAATTTTGTTAAAAGATGTTGTAATCCGGCTATCATATCGGTATATCTCTAAATTTGCGTCAGGAATCTACCAATGCAGAAACCGGCAACATATTTTGTTATCTTCCTGATGGGTATTCTTTTCCTGCGGACAAACGGACAGGAGAGCGGAGTAGACGAAGATCCCATACTGATCACGCTGAAAGCCCGGGTGATCAGCATGGGTGACAGTATGGCCGTCCCCTATGCCAATGTGTTGTATACCCGCTATCGCACGGGTACCAGCACCAATGCCGGCGGCTTCTTTTCGATCGAAATGCTGAATGTGGATACGCTGATCATCTCGGCTATGGGATTCAAATCAAAAACGGTCAAAGTTCCGGCCGGCTATTCTGAATCGACCACCCTGTTAATCTATTTGCAACCGGTAGTATACCCGATCAGGGAGGTACAGGTCACCGGTGACAAGAACAAACCCAATATGAATGGCATACCGGTGGGAAAACAAACCGATATTCCCGTTGAATTGCGGGGAGACTCTTACAATGAAAAACCCCCTGTCCTGGCGGCATTCTTCAATCCGCTTTCTTACTGGCAGTATTTTCTCAGCCACAAAGAGAAACAGAAGCGGTCGGTCAGGGAGGCCATCGCATTGGAGAAGAACTGGGAGATGCATTCAAAAAACTATAACAAGGAGATGGTGATGATGCTTACCGGGTTGAATGACCGTGAGGCCGAAAAGTTTATGATCTGGTTCAATGCCCAGAATGTGCTACCCTATACTTCCACGGAATACGAAGTGAGAGCCTCCATCAGAAGCTGGTTCGAGGAGTATAAAAAAGAGAACGGAATGAACTGAACAGACCGGATCCTGAAGAGGAAAAGATATGGACCGGGAAGAATCTTAAATATGGTATACTGATCCGGGTGTTCCATTTTTTGTTAAATTCAGCACGCTTTTTGCAGTAACGGTTTTCAGACCGGAAAAGTGAATCTCAATCTGACCACGGTGGAAAACCTGAATGAAATAGTGAATAAACTGATGACGACCAAAGGATCTATAAGGTATTTCTTCCGGATAACGGTAATCCTGTTGTCCCTGGTCTCTTTTGACTCCAGTGCCCAATATCCGGAAGCGGTCACTGAACTGGACAGGAAAGTGCTCTCTTTTCTGAAGGAGCAGTCGGGGGAATGGCAGGATATGAATGTGCCTGTTTCCGACGGACGGATTTTATATGACCTGGTTTTGGAAGGGAGATACAGGAAAGCCCTGGAATTAGGCACGTCCACCGGTCATTCAGCCATATGGATAGCCTGGGCTCTCAGCAAAACCGGAGGCAAACTGGTCACCATTGAAATAGACAAACAAAGGTACCTTCAGGCGCTGCGTAATTTCAGAAAAGCAGGCTTATCGGAATATATTGATGCCCGGCTGGGAGATGCCCATGAGCTGGTGCCGGCCCTTGAACCAGGATGGGATTTTGTGTTCTGCGACGCCGATAAATGGTGGTATAAAAAATATTTTATCGCGATGGAAAACAAACTGGTCAAAGGGGCCTGCTTTGCAGCCCATAATACCAACTTCCAGTCTTCAGATATCTATGAATTCAAAAAGTACATCCAAGCTCACCCGCAATTCATCACGACATATAAAACGGAAAGCAGATCG
>CAYWTT010000372.1:0-4565 GCA_964461245.1 uncultured Prolixibacteraceae bacterium
CACGCCTGCCCAAATACCTGGATGGCCCCAACTACGCCCAATTGTACAACGAAGCTTTGGGCCGCGAAAATTATTCACAGGAGTACATTGAGAATACCCGCTTGGGTACTGATCCTTATCTTTTTCCGAATGTAAACTGGTTTGACGAAATATTTAAAAAATACGGGAGCAACAAACAGACCACCATCAATGTGAACGGGGGTGGTGAAGTTGCCCGCTATTTCGTTTCGTTTGGGTACCTGGATGAAGCAGGTAACCTGAGAAACAGCGCTGAAAATGCCTATGAATCCAACATCAACCTGAAACGATACAATTTCCGGACGAATGTGGATGTTACCCTGAATAAGTCGTTAATTATGGACATTGAAATTGGCGGACATCTGACCGACCTCCATACCCCGGGATTGGGATTTGAAACCTGGTATAGCAATTACTATACTCCGGCTGAATTTTTGTTTTACTGGGCAAACATGTCAACCCCTCTTTCTTGTCCCGTTCGTGTTCCGATTAGTAAAGACCTAAATGGAAACTACTTATATGGTTGGGGAGCACCCACTCAGGTTGGTGAAAAAAACCCGGCTGAACGGTTACTGGGAACTGGGTTTAATACCAACTACCAAAACCAGGTTATGAGCCAGGTAACCATTACTCAGGATTTAAAAAAGATTGTCAAGGGGTTGCAGCTGAAGGCTTCCTATTCATTTGATGCCTTTAATTCAACTTCGCTTCAACGCCGCAAAAATTCTTCCACCTATGGTGTGCAGGGTCGTGATGCCACAACGGGTGAATTAATTGTAAAAGAAGTGGATAAAGGGACCGCATTTTTGGGATATAGTAACAGTTTGTCGTCCAACCGGGCAAAAGAACTGAAAATCCAGCTGAATTACGATCGTGTTTTCCGGGAGAGTCACCGGGTAGGATCGATGCTGATGTATTATCAGCGCGACTATATCAATGGCGCCGCCTCTTCTGCTATTCTTTCGCTGCCTTACAGGAAGCAGGGTATTGCTTTCCGTGCCACTTATGCATACAACGACCGTTACCTGGGTGAATTTAACATGGGATACAATGGGTCAGAAAACTTCCCGGAAAGTCAACGGTTCGGTTTCTTCCCGGCAGGGGCTGTCGGCTGGCTGGTTTCAGGCGAACCGTTCTGGGAATCGTTGAAGGATAAGATCAATTTTTTGAAAATTAAAGGATCAGCGGGATTGGTAGGAGCAGAAGCTTTGCCCAATGGCGAACGATACGGATACCTTTCGGTGTATGGTTCAGGTTTGGGGGGGTATATTTTCGGTGAAAACGGAACCACTTTCAGCGGAACCGGCGAAAACCGGATTGGGGTAACTGACCTGACCTGGGAAAAAGGGTTTAAAAAGAATATCGGATTCGAAATGAAAATGTTCGACAATGCCCTTTCACTGGAAGCTGACTATTTTCACGAAAGACGTACTGACATCTTGGTACAGCGTAAATCTTTGCCCGACTTCGTTGGAATGAGTGCTGCTCCTTTCGCTAATATGGGTGAAATGATTAACCGTGGTTTTGACGGTACCATTGAAATGACAAAACGTTTTCATGACTTTGGTGTTAAAATGTATGGAAATATGACTTACTGCCGCAATAAGATCCTTGAATACGATGAGCCGCAGAAAGAATATGCCTACCGTATGCTAACAGGCCAGAAGTATGGTCAGCAGTTCGGATTGATTGCCCTTGGATATTTTGAGAATGACGACGACATTAAAAACAGTCCGACCCAAAAATTCGGGGAATATAGGCCAGGTGATGTGAAGTTTAAAGATATTAATGGCGATGGCCAGATTACTGTGGAAGATCAGGTACCGATTGGTTACTCGAATATTCCTGAATTAATTTACGGATTTGGTGTTCAGTTCGATTATAAAGGATTTGATGTGGGCTTGTTTTTCCGGGGACAAGGTCGCGTTTCTTACGCATTGGGAGGAGCTTACATTCCTTTTAACCAGGGAGTTGGAAAAGGGAACCTGTTTAAGGAAGCACTCGACCGCTGGACTGTGGAAAATCCCCGTCAGGATGCACAATATCCAAGATTATACAATGGGACCTCATCTAACAACTGGCAGGCTTCAACAAAAACGATATACAACGGAAGTTTCCTTCGTCTGGCCGATGTGGAAATCGGGAAAAATTTCAAAAAAACGATGCTTGAGCAAATCCATGTCAAAGGATTGCGATTGTATGTTCATGTGAACAATGCGGCGATATTCTCGAAATGGAAGATGTGGGATCCTGAATCAGGAGACAATGATGGATCGAAATATCCGATACAGCGCAAGATGAATTTTGGAATCAGGGCTAACTTTTAAATCGTAAAGACATGAAAAACATATTTAAATATATCTACTTAACACTGTTTTCTTCCGTGATGTTTTCAGGTTGTGATTATCTGGACAAACAGCCCGACGACATGAAAACCGATGCAATGATCTGGGCATCGCGGACTGAAACGGAAGCATACTTGTACAATGTATATTCTCAAATACCGGCTGCGGCGTTACAACAGGATGATCCCTGGCTGGGATGTTCCGACGAAATCGACCTGACCTGGAATGTGTATGCAACCTATAACATCAATTTGGGGAACTGGAACCCTTCCACTAATTTTTATGTGAAATGGGCCAGTTTTTACCGGGCTATCCGGGCCTCTTTTGTATTTGAGAATAATGTGGATCAATGTCCGGAATTGAGTGATGACCTGAAAAAGCAATATAAAGCCGAAGTGAAATTCCTTCGTGGTTTCTATTACTGGTATATCATCCGTCAATATGGACCGGCCGTGCTGATCAAACATGCCACTCAGGTGGACGAAGACTGGAATACCTATTCCCGTTCACCACTAGATGAATGCGTTACCTATATTTGCCAGTTGATGGATGAGGCAGCAGCAGATCTTCCATTAACCTGGAATGACAACAAAGTATGGCTGGGAAAACCAACCAAGCTTGCCTGCAAATCAATCAAGGCTGAAGCGCTGTTGCTGGCAGCGAGTCCGCAATGGAACGGAAATGCTGAATATGCCGATTTCAAAAACGCAGATGGAACGCCGCTGGCCAATACAGTATACGATGAAAACAAGTGGAAGAAAGCCGCCGCCGCCGCTTTGGAGGTCATTGACCTTGCCCCGTCAGCCGGAGTCAGGTTATATAAAAATAATGAAAATGGCGATGGGGCTGTTTTCAATCCCTATAAATCGGTTCGCGACGTTATCATTAAGAACTGGAACTGCGAAATTATCTTCGGAAGATCTCAGGCCCTTGCCGGACAGAACGGATGGGCGGTTCATGCCTCTCCGGGGCCAAACAACCTGGGAGGTGTGGGTCCCACCCAGCGTGTGGTTGATGCCTTCTACATGAAAAACGGAAGAACCATCGACGATCCTCAGTCGGGTTACGTGGAAACCGGCTTTGCAACCGCTGGCGACGACAACTGGAACCCGCAGAATTTTAACCTTACCAATGACCGAGTGAAGATGATTGCCGCTATCCGTAGCGGCGATGCCTGGGGACACTGGCCCGGAGACTGGAATATGTACGCCAACCGTGAGCCTCGTTTTTATGCCAGTATCCTTTACAATAAGCGGGTAATCCCACAGATTTCCGACGACGTGGTCAAACGGAATTACTATTCAACCAATACTACCGCGGTAAAACAGCAGGATGGTTACGGACGGGTTGAACTCTATTATGGCGGCGTTTCCCGTTCATCCGGTTCTTATACTTTTTATCCCCGTACCGGTTATCTGGTATTGAAAAATGTTGATCCACAGGCCAACATGAGAGATCGTGTGTATTCTACACCCCATTGCGAAATTTTTATCCGTTATGCCAAGATTCTGCTTAATTATATTGAAAGCCTGAATGAATATAATCCGGGACATGCCGACATTGCCAAATACTGGAACATGATTCGCGAACGGGCCGGTATTCCCGGAATCTTTGAGGTGTATCCTGAAATAAAGGGAAATAAAGAGAAGCAACGTGAATATATCATTCGTGAACGTCAGATCGAACTTTGTTTCGAAACCGACCGTTATTTTACCACCCGGCGCAGATGGCTGGCTCATACTCCCGACACGGGTAATGACAATGATGTATACCGGAAATATGGCGATGGAGGCCGTTTTTGGGGCATGAATATCAATGGCGGTTCAACCTCGACCAACAGCTTTGCTTATACCGGCTTTTACACCCGTACTGCTTTCGAAACCCGTGTGTTTGAAAAGAAAATGTACCTGTTCCCTATTCCTCAGGCTGAAATTGAAAAAGGAAAAGGACTGGTTCAAAATCCATGGTGGTAGTTTATTGTCGAACATTTAAAACACAAAACATGAAAAAAAATCATTCTGCATATTCCCTGGCTTTAGTCACACTTCTTTTCTTTACTTCGTGCGAAAAAGGCCTTGAAACGATAGAGTATGAAAGTACCGTTTATCTTCCACAGTCCGGATCCACTACCCAAACGGCTTTGTTGGGAGAGTCTGTCTTCCAGCTTGGCGTGTATCATGCAGGAGTAAATCAACCCAATAA
>CAYWTT010000373.1:0-4562 GCA_964461245.1 uncultured Prolixibacteraceae bacterium
AGGGGGTGATCCCCAGTTCTCCCTGCCCGATCGACAGGGAAACAATAGGCAATGCCCTCCATCTTGATCCCCTGAACACATATTTCTGGTAATATTCGGAGGTGGGCACCATTCCTTTCAGTTCATTGATCAGGTCGGATCCCAAAGTTTGGCCGAAACCGAACCGCAGCATATAATCCCTCCAAACATTGTAGGCTTCCCTGACCCCGGAGTAATTCCTGTTTTCCATGATCGCCCTGAAAACATAGACAAAATAGGCATTGCAGGAAGAGGCAATGGCTCCTTCAAGGTCAAAGGACTGGTTATGGTGACATCCCACCTTGAAATTGCCTGAGCTGTATCCCATTGCGCAATGAAACCGGGATTGGGGAGTAATTACTCCCTCCTGCAGGGCAATCAAGGCCTGGGCCATTTTAACCGTGGACCCGGGCGGATACTGGGCCATCAAAGCCCGGTTGAACAATGGTTTGGCGGGATCATCCACCAGCCCGGCATAGTTATTGCCCCGTTCCCTTCCGACCAGAAGGTTGGGGTTGTAAGCAGGCGAATTAGCCAGCACAAGGACTTCGCCCGTCGACGGTTCAATAGCTACCACACTCCCCTTTTTATTCTGAAGCAACAATTCGGCATATTCCTGTAACCGGGAATCGAGGGTGATCACAAGGTTCCGCCCGATCTGTGCCATGGTATCGGCTTCCCCGTTGCGGTAATTTCCCTGCAGTCGGTTGTGCACATCGACCATATAGTATTTCACCCCTTTCACCCCTCTTAATTCCTCCTCATAGGCTGCTTCTATGCCACTGATACCAATGTAATCGCCCGATTGGTAATAGGAATTGGTATCAATCAGGCTTTGGGTAACCTCCCCAACATAACCCAGGGCATGGGCTGCCAAAGGTTTGGGATATTCCCGCAGCGTACGGGGCTGAATATAAAATCCTTTCAGTTTGTATAGCTTTTCCTGAATGAATGCATATTTTTCACGGGGTATTTGTTTAACCAGCACCGATGGTTTGTATGTAGACCAGGCTGCAGCCTTTTTCGTCTCGCGCCGGAGTACTTCCACTGGAATATCCAACAGGTTCGATACGGCCAGGGTATCGAATCTTCCAGCTTCGCGCGGCGTGAATAACAGATCGTATGAAGGTTTGTTGTAAACCAACAACTCCTTTCTGCGGTCATAGATCAATCCCCTGGCCGGGTACTGCACCAATTTGCGTAAAGCGTTGTTCTGGGCATACGCCTTGTATGTGGAATCTGCCACCTGGATCTGGAACAACCGAAGGGCGAAAATTACCCCCACAGCGATGAAGACCCCGATTACCAACAATCTACGTCCTGAAAAAGTACCCAAAATAACACCCCCTCTATTTTCTGAACACCAGAAACTGACTTAAAACAAGCACAAATATCGTCACAACTGAGCTGGCAATGCTTCTGAATAAGGTTCTGAAGAAATTTTCAAAAGTAAAAACCTCCATAAAAAAGAGGAAGAAATGGTGGATGACCACCAAAACGGAAACATAAATCAGGAACCAGCGGAGCCCGGCTTGTTTCAACCCGGGGTAATCTGACTGGTCTGATTCCCGTAATGAGATCATTTTCATGACCGGAAGCCGGACAAAACCCAGCAACAGGGTGGCCGACGCATGTAATCCCAGGGTATTGGAAAACCAATCGATGGTGATTCCGAGCAGAAAAGAGAGTAAGAGTACCTGATACCGGGGCATGGATACCGGAAGCAGGAGGATAAACAACACATAAATATAGGGATTAAGGAATCCTCCCAGTTGGATCTGGTTTAAAATCAGCACCTGCAGCAAAACCAGGATCACAAACATCAGCGGGTATCTAATCCATCCCTTCATTGCCGCCAGTTTGTTTCATGATCATATCCAGCTCCCGCTTTTTATTGTTTTCAATCACTTCAACATAGGAAAGTGATTTAAAATCCACGGAAAGCTTTACCGTGATGGTATAGAAATTTGCTCCACCCTCCTTGGAGTATTTCTCTACTGTTCCCAGGTGGATCCCATCCGGGAAGAGGGTGGAATATCCCGAGGTGACCACCGTATCTCCCACATTGACGTTTACATGGAAGGGGATCTCGTTCAGCTGGGCTCGCCGGTAATCCTTACCGTCCCAGGCCAGAGTTCCGAAATAGTCGTTTTTCGCCAGTTTGACCGAAACGTTCCAGCGTACATTCAGTATTGAAATCGCAGTCGAAAAGGAAGGGGTCACATTGGTGACCACACCGACCACTCCATCGGCACAGATAATCCCCATGTCAGGTCTGATGCCATCTTTCGATCCTTTATCCAGCGTAAGATAGTTCTGTTGTTTAATCACCGAGTTGCTTATTATTTTCGCTGAAATATACCGGTACACCTGCTCTCCGTTTTGAGATCGGGAAGGCACCGAATCGGGTACAAACCTGACGGTCTTCGGTATTCCTACCAGACTTCTCAACCGGGCATTTTCTTCTGCCAATCTGCGGTTGATGGCAGGCAGTTTAAAGAAATCGGATATGTTACTGTATTTCGAATAAATGATCCCCGTCAGGTGACCGGATGAATTCAGAAACCTGACTTTCTGGTAATTATTGAAGCTGAAGATAAACACAAACGACAATATTTCCAGCACAATGAATAAGACAGTGACATGATTTCGTACTATAAACCTGTACAGGTTCCTCATGTTTGATCAATCTCGATGTTACCGGATCAGGAACGGGAATTTATCCACATTTTTAAGGGCAATACCGGTACCGCGCACCACCGCCCTGAGCGGATCGTCGGCAATATTGAATGCAATTCCGATTTTGCTGCTCAGCCTCTTATCAAGCCCCCGAAGCAGGGAACCGCCTCCGGCAAGCCAGATGCCGTTTTTTACGATATCGGCATACAATTCGGGAGGGGTCTGCTCCAATGCACTCATGATCGCTGCATCAATTTTGGAGAGGGTTTTCTCCAGGCAATGAGCAATTTCCTTATAGGAAACGGGCACCTCAATCGGAAGGGCCGTCATCTGGTTGGGGCCCTGGACTACAAAATCCTTCGGAGGATTTTCGAGCAAAGGAATGGCTGCTCCCACCTGGATCTTGATCTCCTCAGCCGTTCTCTCCCCGATTTTGATATTGTGCTGGTGACGCATATACTCCATGATATCGGCGGTGAGATCATCCCCTGCAATGCGGATTGATTTATTGGTTACAATGCCGCCCAGTGAGATCACGGCAATTTCAGTGGTTCCACCGCCAATATCGACTACCATGTTCCCCTCGGGAGCTTCCACGTCTAGTCCGATCCCAATGGCTGCGGCCAATGGTTCATAGATCATGTAAACTTCCCGGCCTCCCGCATGTTCCGAAGAGTCGCGGACCGCCCTGACCTCTACTTCCGTACTCCCAGAAGGGATGCACACCACCATTTTAAGAGACGGGGAAAATAGCTTTGACTTCGGATTGATCATTTTGATCATTCCCCTGATCATCTGCTCTGCCGCGTTAAAATCGGCAATCACCCCGTCACGCAAAGGCCGGATGGTCTTCAGGTTGGCATGGGTTTTCCCCTGCATTTGCCGGGCCTTTTCACCAATAGCGACCATTCTTTCGGTCTTAATATCGATGGCAACGATGGAAGGTTCATCAACGACAATTTTATCGTTGTGTATGATGATGGTATTGGCTGTTTCCTGGGTGAGGAATGAAAATAATCCCATGTTTTTCTTAATTATTTGAATTTCAATATTTAGTTGACATCAATGTCTGAAATGGCGTCGGTTGGTAAATACCATGGCAATCCCAAATTCATTGCAGGCATCGATTACTTCCTGGTCACGGATGCTGCCTCCGGGCTGTACTACATAACGGATCCCGAAATCATGGGCTGCTTCGATGCTGTCGCGGAAGGGGAAATAGGCATCGGAGATCAGCACAGCTTCACTGATTTTAAGTCCCTCTTTCAGGCCGAAACGCGGAATGGTCAACTGACGGAGGCTGTCCAGCCTGTTGGGTTGTCCCATCCCGGCACCGGTTAACCAAAATGAACCGTCACTGTTCTCCGTAACCAGGGCAATGGCGTTGCTTTTCAGATTTTTGCAGGCAACCACGCCGAATTTTGCCAAGTTCATTTTTCGCTGGTCAAAAACGGATTGAGTGACATTTTTAAACTCCAGATCACCCCCTTCATCTTCATCCTGAATCAAGATACCCCCGCTTATGGAACGGATCGTTTTTTCACCTGCAATTTCAGGCCTGACTGGTGTGACCAGCAGCCTGAGGTTCTTCTTTTTAGACAATATTTCAAGTGCTCCCTCAGAAAAAGAGGGAGCAATCATGATCTCCACAAATTTCTTTTCAAACCACCGGGCAGTATCGCCATCCACCTCTGAGGTAAAACAAACAATCCCCCCGTAGGCAGAAACCGGATCACCCGCCCATGCCAATCGGAGCGCTTCCTGTAATGTACCGGCAACCGTCAGTCCGCAGGGATTCAAATGTTTCACCACGGCCACTGCCACCCGGTTTGTCAGGGAGGATGCGGAATGGAAGGCATCTCTGG
>CAYWTT010000374.1:0-4553 GCA_964461245.1 uncultured Prolixibacteraceae bacterium
TTTCAGCCATCCGGGTGATGGCCCCCTGCATGGCCATGGGGGAAGCAGCAGGCCGCGCAGCTAAAATGGCCGTCCGTCAGGGCATTTTGCCTTCTGAAGTCAATGTGGCGGAATTAAGATCGGAACTTCTGGAGAAAGGCGCATTCCTGAGGACGGAATGATCCCTCCAATCCTGTCGGATGGAATATCCATAATGAATATCGATCCAATGTGCATATTTTAGAAACCCACCTTACAACCCATTTCAGCGAAGGCAGGCCGTTACAATTCCGACGCCCTGCCTTCGTCATTGGAAAAACAGGTACAGACACATATCATCTGTTAAATATTCGCCAATGATCATGTTTTTTTGTAAATTGGGCTTTTAATCAACCCATTCTAAAACCGGTCAAAATGGGAAAAACTGTTTTAGTCTGTCTGCTTCTTTCCCCTTTGTTTCTTATAACTTCCTGTAATAAAAACGGTGAAGGAGAGGAAGGGGACGGAGATTCTCCCTTAAAAACTGCAGGCGAATATGTAGTCTTTGCCTGGAACGATCTGGGGATGCATTGTCTGAACCCTTCCTATGACGAACTGGTCATTTTACCTCCCTATAACAATGTGAACGTTCAGGTGGTGAAAAGAGGAAATCCGCCTTCGGTGATCACAAACGGGATCACAGTTGAATATAACCTTGTCAATAATACCACTTCTTCCAACAAAAGGGCATACGGGGGATTCTGGACCTATTTTACCGCTCTTTTCGGGGGTACAGCGCCCGCGAAGGATATCGGACTGACGGGGAGTGCACTGGCAGGAACCATGAAACTCAAAACTGACCATTTTATGGCAGAAGGTATTCCGGTGGTTCCGGTGGATGATTCCAACACATGGGACCCGCTTCAGGTCATGGAGGTGAAGGTGAAGGATTCGGGCGGAAAATTACTGGTCTCCACCCAAACCGCTGTTCCTACCTCAGATGAGATCAACTGTGCAAGGTGCCATGCAGCCAGCGGAGGTACGACATCGTTCGGCGAAATCCTGAAAAAGCACGACGCTTCCGAGGGTACCAAATTGGCAAACCAGAAACCGGTATTGTGCGCAAAGTGTCATGGAAGTCCTGCACTGGGGATGAATACTCCCGGATCTTCCGGGAAATACCTGTCAGAAGTCATCCACGGGGCCCACGCCTCCAAAAATGCTTCCTGCTACGACTGCCATCCCGGAGCCACCACCAAATGCAGCAGGAGTCTGGCTCACATGGGTACTGCCGGTGACGGAAACTGTATTACCTGTCACGGAAGCATGGCCAATGTGGCATCCACCATAAAATCGGGCAGGGTACCATGGGTCACTGAGCCAAAGTGTGCCAACTGCCATACCGGAGTGACCGGAGTTGACTCAGGAACTGACCTCTACCGCAATGCAAAAGGACATGGGAATATATATTGCACGGGGTGTCATGGTAGTCCGCACGCCATGTTCCCTTCCAGGGAATCCAAAGACAATTATCAGCCTAAACAATTCCAGGGAACTAAGATTAAAACCATCGGCAGCTGCGGGATCTGTCACGGAAATTCCAGGGGTGAAGGTTCTGGCGGGGAATTCAACAGCACACATGGCGGAACCTCTCCGGAACATAAGAATGCCTGCCATGTTTGCCACACAGTTGTTCCCGGGAACACGGCATCATGGCCGCATGCCTTTACCTGGAAGAATTCCAACTAACCTGAGCCCGTAATAAGAGAGAAAGACTTCCGTCCCTGTTTTAGCAGTCAATACTGATATCCCTGAAAGAAGAGGGATCTTCTATGGGTTCAAAATGGGTGAAAACGGTGACAGGCATTCCCGGGAAGAGATTTCTGATTTCATTTTCAATTTTTCCCGGTAAGTCATGAACTTCCTTGATGTTCCATCTCGTCGGCATCAGAATATATAAGGGAAGGAAGCGGCACTGCCAAGTTAACTCAAGATTCCAGGGCGCCGGATAACAATCCCACGGAATCAGTGAGGAAGTAAGCTGCCAGTTTGATCGGAATTGTGCAGACAGCCGCGGCTATGGAAAGATACATGAACTTGTGAAGAGACGATCCAGCCATTTTAAATCCGGTCCGTTATGGTTTTTTACTAAATGATCCAAAAGTAAGCCTAATTATTTTAGCGTTCTGACATTCGTATTTTATAAAATGTGAAAATTGAATAAATAGCATCTGATTCCCAAAAAACCGGAAATTCTGAAATCCCTTTTGCAGTCAAATAGTTTGTAATATTCAAAAATTCATATCTTTACCTTTGGAACCAAAATTATGAAGACACGACCAAATGATTTTTTATTCATCCTTTCATTATAGTTATTTATGGTTGCCCCTGATTGGATTAATTGTTGGACTATTAGGCTCGGTAATTGGCGGTGGAGGAGGCTTTTTCTATCTTCCCGTGCTTATTCTCCTTTTTAACGCACCAGCCCAGATAGCGGTGCCGACTTCCCTGGCTGCTACCCTTCCCATTTGCCTGGTAGGTTCATACAGCCACCATCGTGAAAAAAACATCCACTGGCCTATGGGGATAGCTTTTGGCCTCTCCGGAATTGTGGGAGCTCTATCAGGGGCCAGTATCACGCGCATTCTCTCCGCAATCCAGCTTAAAATATGCTTTGGTGTTTATTCCATTGTCATAGCGCTACAAATGCTGGTCAATCAGTGGAAGGAAAAAAAAGCCGCAGCCAAAGGACTCAACCTTCCCAACAAATCGGTAATGAACAAGATCACAAAAGGATCTTTATATGGTTTCCTGGCAGGTATTATTACCGGAACTTTCGGAACTACCGGAAGTGCACCTGTCTTAGCCGGACTTTTTTCCCTGCGGATGCCGCTTAAACTGGTGGTCGGCACCTCTTTGCTGATTGTTCTCTTTAATACTTTTTCCGCCCTGGCAGCTCACTTTCTGGTCGGGAAAATAGACCTGACTCTCGTGTATTTTCTGACCAGCGGGGCCATTATAGGCGCATTTTCAGGCCCCAGGCTGCTAGCAGGGATTAAAGTAGACCGCGCAGAAGCTCCAGTACGGAGATGGTATGCCCTGGGAATGATCGCCTTTGGCATTCTGATGATAGTCGCCAAATAAGGTTGGCCTCTTCCATTTACACAAGTAAAATGATTACAACCATTTACATTGTCATTCTTGCTTATTTCCTTCTGGGAGCTGCAGGATTCTGGTTTATCAGCCGGGAAAAGACAACTGAAGAAGCACGTCACAACCTCATCAAATACCTTACCTATTTTCTGATCATCAACATCCTGTTTTTCAGTATCGTCATCAATTCCATGGTTTTCCGGTGCATCACCATTTTGATTGTACTATTTGCCTTGGGAGAATTATTCAATCTATTTCGTCTCTCAGGCTATTCCGGCAAACTCTTTTTTTTCGTTTCCCTCACCGTACTTGCCGTTTTTTCAGCCGGTTTTATTTATTTCAGTGGTTTGGATACGGGAGTGATCCTCTTCTCATTCCTCATTCTTTCCATATTCGACAGTTTCAGTCAGATTTGCGGGCAGCTCTGGGGCAGGAGAAAGATCCTTCCCAGGATCAGTCCGGGTAAAACCCAGGAAGGTTTGATTGGTGGCACACTGGCCGCCATCCTGAGTGCCCTGTTGTTGAAAAGCCTGACCGATTTTTCCTTGTTTGTAATGCTGGCACTGGCCACAGGAGTGGTTGTCTTTGCCTTTACGGGCGACATGCTGGCCTCCCTGTACAAAAGGAGGTACCAGGTGAAGGATTACAGCAAATTGATCCCCGGTCATGGGGGATTTCTGGACAGGTTTGACAGCCTGATCGCGGGCGGGGCCTGGGTGGCCTTCTTCAATCAGTTTATTTCCGGATGAAGAATCCATACAGTAAACCAATACCTATCACATATGGGAAACCAGATCGTATTAACCATTATTTTCCTGGTAGCCATCCTCTCCCTTTTGGTTTTCAATGAACTGGCATACCGCAGGCTGGGTCTGAAAGGCGAATTAACCCGGAAATTCGCCCACTGTACTGCCACTCTTTCGACCATTACCTTTCCATACCTTTTCACCAGTCACTGGTATGTGCTCGTTATGGCTTTCTTTTTCTTTGTTCTGCTCTTCATCAGCCGCAACGGGACTCAACTCAAATCAATCCACGACATCGACAGGAAGTCGTTCGGCAGCTATCTGCTTCCCCTCTCCATCTATCTTACCTTCCTGATCGCCGACAAGCTGGAGAATAAATTCCTTTTCATCCTGCCCATCCTGATCCTGGCTGTTTGCGATCCGCTGGCCGGGATCATGGGCATCAACATCAGGGAAAATAACAATCACATCCGGATATTAGGCAACACCCTGGACAAGACCATCCCGGGAAGCGCTACCTTTCTCATCTCCAGCTTCCTGGTCACCCTCATTGCCTTGTATTTCCACCGTTTTGTCTTCGATTTGAAAACTTTCTGGCTTTCACTCGTCATTGCACTGGTGAGCACGCTGACCGAACTTTTCAGCGGCAGGGGGACCGACAATCTTACCATCCCGATGAGCGTACTGCTCTTGCTG
>CAYWTT010000375.1:0-4537 GCA_964461245.1 uncultured Prolixibacteraceae bacterium
TTTATTGAACATTGTATCTTTAAAGGAACAACAACCCGAAAGGCATATCATGTTCTGAGCCGGATGGAGGATGTCGGAGGAGAGCTTAATGCATATACCACCAAGGAAGAGACCGCCCTCTATGCCACTTTCCTGTCCGAGTATTATGCGAGAGCTGCTGAATTACTGAGTGACATTCTTTTCCACAGCACTTTCCCCGAAAGAGAATTGAAACGCGAAAAAGAGGTGGTGGTTGAAGAGATCAACTCATACAAAGACAGCCCCTCAGATCTTATTTTTGATGATTTCGACGAACTTGTTTTCGACGGACACCCCATCGCACGGAATATTCTGGGAACATTTGAAAGTGTCAGGGGATTCGGTCGTGAAGACATTTTCACTTTTATGGCCAATAATTATCATACCGATCAGATGGTCATCAGCTCCGTGGGTAATATTCCGTTTAAAAAACTCATCCAGCTTTGTGACCGGTATTTTGGCCTTGCTCCGGAAAGAATCAGGGTTCCGAAGAGAGAGAAATTCTCGAGTTATAAACCGGGTGAAAGGACCGAAACAAAGGACACCTATCAGACTCACTGCATGGTGGGGAATATCGCCTTTGACAGCATGCATCCTTCCCGGATTGTGATGATCCTGCTGAATAACCTGCTTGGCGGGCAGGGGTTGAACTCACGGTTGAACCTGGCATTGCGTGAAAGGAAAGGAATGGCCTATAATATTGAATCATCTTATAACTCTTTCAGCGACACCGGCCTTTTTAACGTTTATTTCGGCACCGATAACGAAAACTTTGATAAAGCTTTGCAGGTGGTATATAAGGAATTCAGCCTATTGAGGGATAAAAAGCTGGGCACCCTTCAGATGTCCAGAGCCCAGAAACAACTGATCGGACAACTGGCTATAGCCGGGGAAAATCGAGAAGATCTGATGCTTTCTATTGGCAAGACTTATCTTTTTTATAACCAGGTGGACCCATTAAAAGTGGTATTCAAAAAAATCGAAGCCATAACGGCATCACAGATTCTGGAGGTAGCCAATGAAATTCTCGATCCTTCCAGCATGTCGTGCTTAATCTATAAATGACATGTATCTTCCGCTTGAAATCGAAAATTATCTGCTGGACCATATCGATCCGCCGGATGATTTGCTGATCAGACTGGAAAGGGAGACTAATCTGAAGGTAATGAATCCCCGGATGCTATCCGGACCTATACAGGGAGGCCTTCTCGCCATGCTGGTGAAAATGATTGCACCTGCCACCGTTCTTGAAATCGGAACCTATACCGGGTATTCGGCAATCTGCATGGCCCGGGCTTTACCTGTAGGCGGAAAACTGATCACCATTGAGCGGGATGACGAACTGGAATCCCTGATCAGAAAATATATATCATGGGCAGGACTTGAGGCTGTGATCGATCTCCGGATCGGAAGGGCACAATCGGTAATTGCCCGGCTGAAGGGTTTTTTTAACCTGGTGTTTATTGATGGAGATAAACGGGAGTATGTTGAATATTACAACCGGGTTTTTAATCTGGTACCCTCCGGTGGCTGGATACTGGCTGACAATACCTTGTGGGACGGTAAAGTAACCGATCCTCGGAGCGCATCTGATCATCAGACTGCAGGGGTGATGAAATTCAACGATATGGTGGCTGCTGATGCAAGGGTTGAAAAGGTCATACTTCCTGTACGGGATGGACTGACCATCATCCGGAAAAAGTAAAGCACTCCGGAATCCTGGCGTTTTCGCTCTTCTCCTTACCCCCTGTAATTTGGGAATCAAAGTTCCTGAGATGGCTGTAAACATCTTCATTGCTCAATATGGCCATGAACTTGTCATTAGCTTGTTGTCTTCTTCTTACAACCGGTTTCGTGTCCTCTCAAAAAAAATTTCCTGGAAGAAACGGGTCAACGGCCCAGGTGTTCCTTTACCTATTTTTTGGCCGTTAACCCGGATGGCAGGCATTACTTCACTTCCTGTTCCGGCAATAATAAGTTCATCCATCAGATACAGATCTTCTTCAGCAATCGCCTCTTCCTTTACAGGTATCCCGTTATCCCTGGAGATTTCCAGGAGCACTTTACGGGTAATCCCGGGCAGGATCAGGTTGGATAAGGGGTGGGTTAAAACCACTCCATTTCTGATCCCCAGCACGGAAGAGTGACTGGCCTCGGTTACCACGCCGTTTCTGATCAGGATACATTCACCGGCTCCTTTTTCAACTGCCTGCTGGTACAACATCGAGTTGGGAAGCAGACTGACCGATTTGATATCACAACGCAGCCAACGGATATCTTCCGCAGTGATTACCTCGATCCCGTTTTCAAGATTTTCGGTAAAAGAGGGAAACGGAAAAGAAAAGGCATAAATGGTTGGTTCTTCAATCCGGGGAAAATGGTGAACCCTTGGATGGGATCCCCGGGATATCTGAAGGTATACGCCGGCATCCTGGAAATCTAATTTATTGGATTCCATTAGTTTTCTGAAAACAGCAGGCAAACTCTCCGTCTTTTCGTACGGAATCCGGATTTCTTTCAAACTATTGTTGAGCCTCTGGAGGTGGTCTTCCATTCTGAAGGGCTTTCCGGAGTAATACTTTATCACCTCATAGACTCCATCGGCAAAATGAAAACCACGGTCGTCGGCTGAAATCACTGCCTGGTCGCGGGGAATAAACTCGCCGTTCAGGTAGACAATATCGTTCATTTTATCAGGGATTTCAGAAGTTTGATCTCGTCAGCCCAGCGCGTTTCATCCGGCGTTTCCAAAATAAGCGGAATAGCATCGAACCGCGGATCGTTCATGATCCTTGAGAATAATTCCATCCCCAGCAAACCATCGTTCAGGCTGTCGTGCCGGTCTACCCGTGAGTTAAATGCTTTCTTAGTGTCATTCAGGTGCATCCCTCTCAGATAGTCAAATCCGACTATCCTGTCGAATTCCCTGAAAACACTTTCAAATCCTTCAGCCGTTTTAATATCATAACCCGCTGAATAGGTGTGGCAGGTATCTAAGCAGACACCAACCCTGTTTTTATCTTCCACCTGATCGATAATTACGCTGATATGTTCAAATTTATACCCCAGGTTACTGCCTTGTCCAGCCGTGTTTTCAATGACAGCGGTCACACCTTTGGTCTTTTCAAGGGCAATATTGATGGATTCAGCAATCAGGGAAAGGCACTTTTCTTCTGAAATCCGGTTCAGATGGGCACCCGGATGAAAGTTCAGACGATCCAGTCCCAGCTGCTCACAACGCTCCATTTCATCAATAAAAGCGGCACGAGATTTTTGTAATGCCTCAGGATCGGGATTACCAAGGTTGATCAGGTAACTGTCGTGCGGTAAAATCTGGTAAGGCATAAATCCCAACCGGGTACAATTCTTATGGAAGTCACTGATATTTTTCGGAGTCAGCGGATTGGAAAACCACTGCCGCTGATTTTTGGTAAACAAGGCAAATGCCGTGGCGCCTATTTCAAATGCATTCAGCGGTGCATTCTCCACTCCGCCCTGAGCACTCACATGCGCCCCTATGTACTTCATAGATCGATTTTAAAGAGTTACCAATGAAACAAATTCACCACCGGGATTTCTTTCTTTTCTGCTGACTATTCCTGTGGGTCATTACCACTCTTTCCCCAATAATTTGCTTTTTTTGCAGCAAACAAAGCTGGTCGACATTTTGTTGATCATCTCAGGAGTGAGTTCTCCGGAATAGATCACCATCCGGTATCGGAAAGTGACTGATTTGCCTTTTGCCAAAGTCAGATTGAGTTCCTCCTTCCCATTGGAGAGGATTTTCTGCCCCAGCGGGTTAGCTGAAAACAGACCATAACCCCTGGCATGCCAGTATGTCGGGTATCCCGGATTATTGGGATGGTCAATAATAACGACCGATACATTTTCCCCGTTGATTTTACCGTATAACTGCGTCCATTTTCCACGGGTTCCCCATACTTCGGCTCCCGTAACTCCTTCACTCGTCAGGTAGTTACCGGTCACCTTGCTCATATCGGGTTTTTCCACTTTGGTAACATTACCGTGGGCATCAGTCATCTCAACAGCCCCTTCGGCCGGCAGTTCCAGCTCACTGGTCACCCGGATGGCATATACGCCTTCCTTATTATCTGTGAACTTTACCTCCCCGTTTACTGCAGTCAGCGTGGTGGTACGGTCGATGATCCGCAGATCAGGACCGGCAA
The DNA here is from genome assembly GCA_964461245.1 of uncultured Prolixibacteraceae bacterium. Lineage (GTDB taxonomy): Bacteria > Bacteroidota > Bacteroidia > Bacteroidales > Prolixibacteraceae > UBA1413. Next base: position 4,206 of record CAYWTT010000375.1, read on the forward strand.
TGAACCGGAAAGATGTTTTTTCATCCAACAACTTGTTTTTATTGATGTCTAGCCAATCGGCCGAAATATCTAGCGCTGCATCTTTTTTCCCGTTTTTGATCCTGTCGATACTCCGGTGGATGATAGTACCGTATTTACTGGCCTGATCAGCTGGGATTGCATCCGAATTATTCCAGAAATCAAGCCCGTTTACATCTCCGTAATTAAACCAAATACCGACATGATGGGGATGATCCGCCCGTTCGCCTGCCTTTTTTGCCAAAGGGAAAGAACGGGTAATGATATTTCCGTTGGGAGAAACAACCGGCCATAAAACTGGTTTTTTAATAATG
>CAYWTT010000376.1:0-4493 GCA_964461245.1 uncultured Prolixibacteraceae bacterium
AGTTACCGGAATATTTGGATCAGGGAAATCTGAAACATGAACATTTTAATCCTGAACCGGTTATAAGACTCTTTGGCTGAAACTCCCTGACAATTTCCGGACTGAAAAGTAACCGATTTATCTGCATGGCTGATAATCTAAAGTTTATTGTTGCCCTGACCGAACACAGGTTGCTTGGAAATGTTTTCCTCCCCTGTCTGGCCGACGACCGTCAATCCTGCCTAGTGATCACCTCGGTGATCCGTCCCGGTGAGATGGAGAAACTGGGATTCCCGTTTATGGAACGGGAAAAGGAGATTATCCGGCTGGCAGGTAAAACTTCCGGATCCTCTCTTGCATCCCGGTTCTCAAGAGAGTCGAATGCACAGGATTTTCTCTCCACAGTCGATGCGGATTTTCTGAAACGACATGTTTTACCCTATGTGGAGAAACAGATGTATAGGATAGCCATGATCCTCCGTTCGGAAAAAATGCCGCTGTACCGGAAAGAAGCCAAATATTCCCATGTATATGAAGAGGATCTTATTCAGGTATATGAAACCTGTACCTTTGCACTTTTTGAGTTTTCCAGACACATGGAGGGCACCGATTACCGGCTGAGGATAATGCAGGATGAGCGGGAGATAAGGCTATTAAACAGGAAGGTGGAAGTGGTGACCAATGATCCCTGCATTTTATTGTTGAACCAACAGCTGCTTGTTTTTTCCGGCCTGGATGCCAAGAAGCTACTGCCATTCCTTAACCGGGAAGTCATTCATATCCCCAGACAGATGGAAGAGAAATACTTCCGTAATTTTGTTTCCGGGGTTGTGGCCGAGCATGAAGTTCTGGCTTCCGGCTTCACCATAATTGATATTTTCCCGGAACCGGAGGTGTTTCTTTCATTGGAGCCCGATCTGGGTTATCAGCCGGTTTTTGTTTTAAAATTCAGCTATTCGGGAGTCGAGTTACTTCACAATGACCAACGGAAACAGATTATTCAGTCCGATTTATCGGGAACTGAGTATGCTTTCACCCGGATTCACCGCAACCTGGGCAGGGAGGTGGAAATTGCCGCGTTTCTGGCTTCTCTTGGGCTGAAAGAGAAATCAGGAACATATTCCCTTCCCAACCTGAAACTCCTCGGGAATGAACAGGCTGTCTATTGTATGATAGCCTGGTTGTCTGACCACCTGAAAGTTTTCGAGGAAAGGGGAATTGTCATCCGTCAGCAGTCATTTACCAAACGATACTTTACCGGCAAATGTGAAGTTAAACTTGAAATCAAAGGCAAAAGTGACTGGTTTGATGTGTATGCGGAAGTAAAGCTGGGTGATTTCCAATTTCCGTTTGTGAAGCTACGCAAATATATCCTGAATGATATCCGGGAGTTTGAACTTCCTGACGGAGAAATTGCCATTCTCCCGGAAGAGTGGTTCAGCCAGTATAAAATGCTGTTCCCGTTTGCCAGGGGAGAAGGGTATATGTTGAATTTCCAGAGACACCATTTCAGCCTTCTCGGCAGCTGGGAGAACCTCGTAAATCCAGAGAAACTGGCTGAACTCAGGAATCTCACCGAGGTGTCCATGGAGATTCAGCCTCCTCCGGAACTGCAGGCTGATCTAAGAAGCTATCAGCTTACGGGATATCGCTGGCTGTACTCGTTGTTCAGAAATGGCCTGGGAGGATGCCTGGCTGACGATATGGGACTGGGAAAGACCATCCAGACCATTGCTTTCCTTTTAAAGACCGGCAAATTAAGAAGCCGGAGCGTAATGGACAACACGGGGTATACCGGGCAGTTGTCCCTTTTCGGAGATTCGGACGCTGAGGCCTTCCAGCCTGCATCACTGATCGTGATGCCCACTTCACTGGTACATAACTGGGAAAGTGAGATTGCCAGATTTGCACCTTCACTTAAAGTATACAAACATATCGGCGTCCAACGCGTAAATGCCTGGAAAAACAATTGCCCCCTGAAGAACGCGGACGTGATCCTCACCACTTATGGTACGATCAGAAATGATACTGAAGTGCTGGAAGATGCAGAATTTTTCATTTTGATACTCGATGAGAGCCAGTATATCAAAAATCCCCTGTCAAAAACCTACAAAGCGGTGGCCAGTCTGAAATCAAAACATAGAATGGTGCTGACCGGTACCCCCGTGGAGAACTCACTCTCGGATCTCTGGGCACAAATGAATTTCCTGAACAGGGGGTTGTTGGGCAGTTTTCTCTTTTTCAAACAAAATTTCATCACTCCGGTTGAGAATCATGGCGATCCGGCTGTGATTGAAAAATTGCGTTTGCTGATCCGTCCTTTTATCCTGAGAAGGACAAAGGAGGAGGTAGCCTCTGATTTGCCGGCCCTGATGGAGCAAACTGTTTACTGTACCATGACACCGGAGCAGGAATCAATGTATGAACAGGAGAAATCGGTTATCCGCAATACAATTCTGTCGGCTATTGAAAACGAGGGAATCTCCAAATCCTCGATAGTCATTCTGCAGGGGCTAACCCGGCTCAGACAGCTGGCCAATCATCCCAGGCTGCTGTTGCCTGACAGCAGGGATGAGTCTGGTAAATTCGGGGAGATCATGGAATCGCTCGGGAATATTGTGGCAGAGAATCACAAAGTACTTGTTTTCTCCTCTTTTGTGACACACCTGGATTTGGTGGCTGAAGAATTGGAGAACAGGAAATGGAAATACAGCCTGCTCACCGGAAAGAGTCAGAATCGCAAGGAGATAATCAGCCGGTTTCAGGAGGATGACGAGAATCACATATTTCTGATCTCCCTGAAAGCGGGTGGGGTAGGACTGAATCTTACCAGAGCCGATTATGTGTTTATTCTGGATCCCTGGTGGAATCCCGCTGTGGAAAGTCAGGCAGTGAGCCGTGCCCATCGTATAGGCCAGGAACGGCATGTATTTGTCTACCGTTTTATTACCGAGAATTCCGTGGAGGAAAAAATAGTCCGGTTAAAGGAAAGGAAAAGTGAACTGGCTGACACGTTCATCAACCAGAACGATCCCTTTATGAAATGGACGGAAGAAGAGATTCTTTCGTTCTTTTGACCGGATAAGCTCAGTTTCTGGGTCTGGCTGATTCCAGTCCTATCCGTTTGCCATTGAACCGGGCTTTGCTGAAGGCTTTCTGAATATCCCGTTCATACCGGTCATCCACCTCGAAGAATGAGAAGTTCCGCAGCACTTCGATCTGTCCGATCTCGACCGATTTTCCGGGCATCTGCCTGTTTATGAGGTTGATGACACTTTTCTTGTCGAGTTGGTCATTTTTGCCGATGTTCAGGAAAAACCGGGAGAAGTTCACTCCTTTCGGATTCCATTTCCTTTCGCCCCGGCCCTGTATGCTTTCCGTCCTGTTACGCTCTTCCCGTCGGTCATTTTTCTGCCGGTCCCCTTTCTGATTACTCCGGTCAGGATTTCTGGCCGGATCTACATTCAAATCAGGGGCGCTTTCGTACGATTCCAGAAACCGGTTGAATTCCACAGAGATGAAGTGTTTGATGAGGTCCTCCCGGTCGAGCCACTCCAGTTTTTTGTAGATCACTTTGAGGTAATTTTCAACCTGAGTGGTATTTACTTCCACTTTTTCTACCTTGTCGACCAGGTTGAAGAGCTGTTTTTCACAAATCTCTTTTCCTGACGGTACTGGTTTATATTCAATTGGTTTTCCCAACATCCGCTCCACTTCCCTGAGCTTACCTTTCTCTTTCAGATGAAGGATGGAGATGGAAATTCCCTTTTTCCCGGCACGGCCGGTTCTGCCGCTCCGATGAATGTATATCTCGGGATCATCCGGAAGGTTGTAATTGATAATATGGGTCAGGTCATTCACGTCGAGTCCGCGGGCAGCCACATCGGTTGCCACCAGGATCTGCAGATGACGGATGCGGAAACGGTTCATTACGATATCGCGCTGCTCCTGCGACAGATCTCCGTGTAGGGCATCGGCATTGTATCCGTCGCGAATCAGATTGTCGGCCACTTCCTTTGCTTCAGCCCTGGTACGGCAGAAAACAATTCCATATATCTTTGGATTGACATCTGCAATTCTTTTCAATGCTTCATACCGGTCTTTGGCATGAACCAGAAAGTACTCGTGCGATACATTGTCAGCGCCGGCATTCATTCTACCCACGGATATTTCTGTGGGTTTGACCATGTACTTGCTGGCAATGCTCCTCATTTCAGCAGGCATGGTGGCTGAAAACAGGAGTGTCTGCCGGTTTTCAGGGGTGCCTCCCAGAATGGTGTCCAGGTCATCTTTGAATCCCATCGACAGCATCTCATCGGCTTCATCGAGCACAAGCCAGTTGATCCGGTTAATCTTCAGTCTGCCCCGGCTGATCAGGTCAACAGCACGTCCGGGGGTGGCAACCACGATCTGGGCTCCTTTATCCAGTTTTTTGATCTGGTCATTAATGGAGGCTCCACCGTATACGGGTACCACTGAAATTCCCGGTTTGTATTTGGAAAAACCGGTCAGGT
>CAYWTT010000377.1:0-4480 GCA_964461245.1 uncultured Prolixibacteraceae bacterium
TCAATTCAGTCATTCATGATCTAAATTCAGCAGAAGAATCCATTAACTTTATTTATGAAAATTTTAATAAAGTTCCAATGCTTTCAGAACTGAGTGTGACTGGCATCAAAGAAAATATGAGAAAAGAATTTAGTAAAACATTTACTGATGTGGGACAGAGCCTTCGTAAAATAGATGATCAAGATACACTGAGAGAAAAAATGGACGTATCTTATCCCGAGAACAATTCCCTTATAAAATTTCTTCATCAATATAGTGGAAATGTTTTTAAAAACCACAATACGTTATTCAGAGAGCAAAAATATATGAGATACATACCTACCGGAACCTGTTTGCCATTCTCAAAAAGACTTTTTCTAAGTGTAGGAGGGACTATATTGCCATGCGAAAGAATTGGTCATCAATTCAAACTGGGTCGTGTCGTCAACAATAATGTTCTTTTATCATTTGAAGATATTGCAAATCAATACAATAACTATTTTGACAGACTGTCAAAATTTTGTAATAGATGCTATATTACAGAACGTTGTCTCCAGTGTATTTTTAATATAGATGACCTTGATGCCTCCCCAATCTGTAAAAGTTTTATGACTCAAAAATTATTTGGAAAGTTTATTGCAAATAACCTTAGATATCTTGAAACAAACCCTATGCAGTATCAAAAGCTTATGAACGATGTTTTAGTCCAATAACAAACAAATAATATGAAAAAAAAAGTCTGGCTTTATTTAGAACCTTATACCTTCATTTGGAATCAATCAGAATCAGCTTATATTTATAACAGCCTTAGTGGACAGGGATTCAATTTCTTCCATTCTCCTGAAACCTTTGATATTGCCAAGAATGTTTTAAATCTGGATAATCTTTATTCTGTAGAAATAGATGAACAACTTTTAAACTTTCCCAAAGTAAATGAGTTCATCACACAAATTAAAAATCTAACAGTAGGAAATCTTTTACCATACAAACCTATCGTGTTCCCTCCATTATTGAACCTGCAATCAGATATTGAAAGATTGAAAAAAGATGAATCCAGATCTATTGGTGAGATGTCTCTAAACTACCTCCATTCTCTTAATATAAAGGTGGACTTAAAGAATAAAGCTCCTAAATATTGGGAGAAATATACAAGATTTATTCGATCAATAGAAAAATGTAACATTGTTCAACTTAATTTACAAGGAGATAATATTTCAAATAATAATAGATCAGATGTTTTTTTAAAAGAATTAAATAACTTGAATTTACGAAAGACATTTCTTCTATCTATCGATCAAACTTCAGAAAGTTTATTAAAATGGTTAACTGAAAATTTAAATAATTTCAATATAAAAATATTAGTCGAGGTTAAATTTAATAAAAGCCAGTTCTTTAAATATATTGAAAGTTACAAAAATATAAGAAATAATCTACATTGGAAATTTTTCGTCTATTCGGAATTTGATTATGATAAAACAAATGCAGTTATTGAAGAATATAATCTTCAAAATACAGAAATCAAACCTATATATACAGGCAATAACTTGAAATTCTTTGAAGATAACATTTACCTTACCGAAGAAGACCTTGAAAAACCGGGGTTAAATAGACGAGAAGTCTTTGCCCATCAGGCGCTTAATACCAACGACTTTGGCAAACTTACTATTATGCCCGATAGTAAAGTTTATGCCAATCTGCATTTTCCTGCTTTGGGCACCATTGAAGACGACATTCGAGAATTAATCTATAAAGAGCTAACTAATGGTCAATCATGGCTCCGAATCCGGGATATGAAACCCTGTTGCGATTGTGTATATCAGTGGCTTTGTCCCTCACCTTCAAATTACGAACTCGCTATTGGTAAACCGAATCTATGTCATATAAAACCTTAAATGAATGTAAATTGGTCTATAGCATAGCAATCAGCATTCCTAATAAAATCAATGCGCAAATTTCCTCATTATAAGCAACTCGACGCAATGGACTGTGGCCCCACCTGCCTTCGTATGGTGGCTAAATATTATGGGAAAACATATTCTTTACAATATTTGCGCAGCCGTTCGTATATTACCCGTGAGGGAGTATCCATGTTGGGAATCAGCGATTCCGCCGAGAGTATCGGGTTTCGTACCAAGGGCTATCGCTTAACTTGGGAACAATTGCGCGATGAAGCGCCGCTACCTTGCATTGTCCACTGGAACCAGAGGCATTTTATAGTTGTTTATGCTGTAAATGTCAGGAAGAAGTCTCCCCTCGCCTTTAGGAGAGGGGTTGGGGGTGAGGTTAAAAGCAAAGACGACTCAAAAACGTTAGTGTATGTAGCTGATCCAGCCCAGGGCCTACTGACTTACACCAAATCCGAATTCCTGAAATGCTGGCTTAGCACAAAAAAAGAAGGCGAACATGAAGGGACTGCTTTGTTGCTGGAACCAACCCCTGATTTTTACCAACAGGAGGTCGAAGAAAAAGGGAAATTGAAGTTTCTGTACCTGCTTGAGTACCTTCGCCCTTACAAGAAATTCATCTTACAACTGATGCTGGGTATGTTAACGGGGATGATCATCAGTATGATTTTTCCTTTCCTGACCCAGTCGATTGTTGATGTGGGAATTGGAAACAGCGACCTGGCGTTTGTGGTGATGGTACTGGTGGCCCAATTATTGCTTACCCTGGGGCAAACGGCCAACGGGATGATCCGTAGCTGGATTATGCTCCATGTAACCACCCGGGTAAGTATTTCGCTGATCTCCGATTTTCTGATTAAGCTGATGAAGCTGCCCATGTCGTTTTTCGACATTAAAATGATTGGTGACATCATGCAACGTATCGGCGACCACAGCCGCATCCAGTCCTTTCTTACCCAATCACTGATTGACATTATTTTTGCGGTGATTACGCTGGTAATTTACACGATTATTATGGCTTCGTACCATGTTGGCATCCTCACAGTTTTCTTTTTTGGCAGTGTTTTATATGTGAGCTGGGTATTATTATTCCTGAAAAAACGGCGGGAGTTGGATTACAAACGCTTCCAGCAATCGGCGGCTAATCAAAGCAATGTGGTCCAACTCGTTTCGGGAATGCAGGAAATTAAACTAAACTCGTGTGAAAAGCAAAAACGCTGGGAATGGGAACGAATCCAGGCCCGGCTGTACAAAGTAAGCGTAAAAGGACTTACGTTAAGTCAAAATCAGCAAATAGGGGCAACATTTATCAACCAGGCAAAGGACATTTTTATTTCGTTTCTTTCTGCCAAAGCAGTCATAACAGGCGATATGACCTTAGGTATGATGATGGCCGTTCAGTACATTATCGGGCAGTTGAACGCCCCTGTACAGCAATTTATTGGTTTTACTCAGGCAGCACAAGATGCCAAAATAAGCCTGGAACGACTGGGGGAAATCCACGACAGAGAGAACGAGGAAAATCCGGAAGAAAACAAGATAAAGGAGATTCCTGCGGGAAAAAACATTGAAATAAAAGGTCTTACTTTTTGCTACGAAGGTCCCCACTCGCCCAAAGTCCTTAAAAAAATTAACCTGGAAATCCCGGCCAATAAAGTTACCGCCATCGTCGGGACCAGCGGGAGTGGAAAAACCACACTGGTGAAATTGTTACTGGGCTTTTACAAGCCGGGAAAAGGCGAAATCCGGCTGAATGATATTAACCTGGAGAATTACAGTCCTGGTCACTGGCGGAAACGTTGCGGTGTGGTGATGCAGGAAGGGTTTATCTTTTCAGATTCGATAGCCAGTAATGTGGGAATTATTGATGAAATACCAGATCCGATGAAAATTGAACAGTCTGTTACTACGGCAAACATCAAAGATTTTATTGATGGGTTGCCACTGGGCTACGAAACAAAAATCGGTAACGACGGGCACGGACTAAGTACCGGGCAAAAACAACGGATATTGATTGCACGGGCAGTTTATAAAAATCCCGATTACCTGTTTTTTGACGAGGCGACCAATGCACTGGATGCCAAAAATGAGCGGATAATCATGGAAAACCTCGACCGTTTTTTTGCCGGGCGAACCGTGGTGGTGGTGGCGCACCGGCTCAGCACCGTAAAAAAGGCCGACCAGATTGTGGTGCTCGAAAAAGGCGAAATTGTGGAACGGGGAACTCACCGGGAGCTGGTGGAAAAAAGAGGGGCATATTTCAGGCTGGTAAAAGACCAGCTTGAATTGGGAAATTAGCAGCATGCAAACGACAGGGAGCATACCGAAGGCAACCGGACACATCCGGCAGATATTAGCGAGAGCGATGAAGTTGTTTTTGAATTCAAAATTACGGTTCCTTTTGCAAAGCGTGCAGGTTTCAGTTGATCGGTTCTTTAAATTAGGAATAAATGGAACACATCCGGCGGCGGTTCTCCGCTGGTAAACGTTGTCGGTGTTCTGTAAAAACAATTGCGATATGCCTGAAATTAATAAAACAGAGATACATAGCGAAGAGATACAGGAATTGATGGGATATATTCCTCACCGGGTGGTCA
>CAYWTT010000378.1:0-4471 GCA_964461245.1 uncultured Prolixibacteraceae bacterium
AATACTAATGGCATTCTTTGCATTTTGCTAAAATATGATGCATCCTCCTGTACCTGCCGCTGCCTTCTGCTACTTCTGCTTATTCAAAGTTTAAGGGGCTTGGCATCGAAAAAGCCGATATCGGCCTGCCGCTGCCTTCTGCTACTTCTGCTTATTCAAAGAGCGCTTCATCCCGGATCAGCATCAGAATAGCAGAGTGAGGGAGGATAAAATACTTTTCTTTGTTGAATTCGATTTCATATCCGCTTTTATTCAGATAGACGGCCAGATCTCCCACCTGTGCCTGAAGGGGAACGTATTTGACGGCATCCTGCTTGGCTTTCCATGGTTCATCTTCTTCGGTCATGGCCGGAATGGGATAACCTGGTCCGACTTTGACTACATACCCGCTCAGCACCTTTTCATTTTCCTGCACCGATGGAGGCAGTATCAGTCCCGAATTGGTCTTTTGTGACGGATTTTTAGGCTTTATCAACACCCTGTCGCCTACCATAATAAATCTTTCAAGGTCTTTTTCTTCAATGATCAGTGACATATTCATCTTCTTTGGAGCAAAGATAGAAAAAATGCCCATGCACCTTGCTCATAGCCCGAGCACCTTCTGCTTAAGCTCAATTATCTGGCGGATGAAGGATACTCGTTATGAATGTCGGATAAAACTTCATAACCGGTGTCAGTTACGAGGATGGTATGTTCAAATTGTGCTGACCATTTCCGGTCGGCGGTGCGGGCGGTCCAGCCGTCCTTTTTATCAGTTACGGTTCTGGGACTTCCCTGGTTGATCATGGGTTCAATGGTGAAAGTCATTCCCGGCCTCATTACCGGACCACTGTTCCTGCGGGCGGTGTGATCGACCTGCGGCTCTTCGTGGAAACGGACTCCAACCCCATGTCCGCAAAACTCATAAACCACACTCAGCCCTTTTGAACGTGCGTAACGGCTGATTACAAAACCGATATTGCCGAACTGATTGCCCGGTTTAACCTGTTGAATGCCCAGATCAAGGCAGTGATGGGTTGCATCGACCAGATCACGGGCAGCCTGGGATATTTTTCCGACCGCATACATCCGAGAAGTGTCCCCGTAATAGCCATTGAGGATGGTGGTCACATCAATATTGATGATATCCCCTTCCTTCAGAACCGTTTTTTCTGAAGGAATTCCGTGACATACCACTTCGTTGGGCGAAATGCAGGAAGAAGCGGGAAATCCGTTATATCCTTTTGTGGCAGGGATTGCCTGATGTGCCAGGATGAAATCTTCAATTTTCCGGTCAAGAAAGGCTGTATTTACTCCCGGTTTTATGAATTCTGCGATATAGTCGAGGGTCTCAGCGGCCAGCCGGCTGCTTTGCCTGATCCCTTCTATCTGTTCGGGGGTCTTTATGATAATTTCACCCATGTGGCATGTTAATTTTTTGCAAAAATGGTGATTTGATCCTGTTTTTCAAAACTGAACCCTATTTTTGCAGGAAAGTTCAGTCATCATGAAGCACATTCAACACCTCCGGGCACAGTCGTTTCATATAAACCGCTTCGGAGAGGTTTCCACACCTTTTTTATTCTGGTATATGCAGGAGATTGCCTGGGAACATGCGAGGGTACTCGGATTCGGATTTGATGATCTGCGTGAAGACCAGCTTTTTTGGGTATTGTCAAGGTTTCTGGTCAAGATCGGGAGAAGACCGAAATGGACTGAAACATTCGACCTGGAAACCTGGTCACGCGGAACAGACGGCTTTTATGCCTACCGTGATTTCCGTTTCCTTGATTCACGGGGAGAAGAGATCATCACCGCCACCAGCACCTGGCTGGTCTTGAACCTAGTCACCAAACGGGTCCAGCGTTTGGGAAACCACAGTCACTTTCCCCCATATGAACCCAGTCTGTTCGGATATGATGCAGGAAGAGTGGATTCTCCTTCCTGTGACGACGATCCTGAATTTTATCCCGTACTTTTCAATGAGATCGATATCAATCAGCACTTCAATTCCGGGAGGTACCTGGAGCGGCTCAACAACAGCTATACCTTCGACTTTCATGAGAAACACATCCTGAAGGAACTGGAGGTCAACTTTGTAAAGGAAGGAATGCCCAGTGACCGGCTGGGTGTCAGACAACAACGACTTACTCCCTCAGAACACCTTTGCAGTATCATCCGTGAAGGGGATGATGCGGAACTGATCAAGGCGAGGCTGATCTGGGAAGAGAAAGATTGAGTGGGCAGCGGCAGTTGCAGCAAGCAGTGGCAGTGGCAGGGGCAGTTGACAGTATGAAGAGGTATGCCTTCTTTTAAATGGGGGGAGCATAAAGAATGACTGAATGACCTGACTCGCCGCACCCCGAAACCAAAAGAACACACTCTTTGCCTTTGTTCTTCCTTCTTTCAGGTTTTCATCTTCAAATTATCACATTTTCAAATCTTCAAATTTTCAGATTAAGTAATTCCATCACCCGTTCCACTTTCTTTTCAAGGGGCAGCTCTCCATCGAGCCAATGGATGAGCGTGCCTTGCCGTTCCATTTTCCGGAACCAGGTCATTTGCCGTTTGGCAAACTGATGAATGGCAATATTCAGTTTTTCCACCATATCCGGATAGGTCAGTTCACCAGTCAGATACAGGGTGATATATTTGTATTCCAGACCGTAATAAACCAGATCTTCCGGATGGATGCCCTGATCCAACAAATGGCTGACTTCTCCGATCATTCCTTCTTCCAGACGTTGGTGCAGCCTTTGGGTGATCCGTTCCCTCCTGGCTTCGCGTTCATATTTTATCCCCACGATCAGCGGATTCAGGTTATCATAACCGGACAGAAGATTTTCAGAGTCCGCCTGGGGATTGCCGGATGAGGATGGTTGGCTGCCGGTTGACAGGAGATCGGCCCTGTCTGGGTGTTTTTTGCAGTAGTCTTCGATTTCTATGGCACGGATTGCCCTTTTTTCATTGACGATATCGGTGATATTATGGAGTTTCTGTTTATAGGTTTTCAGAATGGCGGTCAGTTCCTCCAGTGATTTTCCCTGGAGGGATTGACGCAGTTTTTCATTTACCGGTACCCGGATCAGTCGGAAGTTTTTCAGCACCGCCTCCAGATAGAGACCGCTTCCGCCGCACAAAACCGCGAATTTTCCGCGTTGGCACAGGTCATCCCACACTTTCAGGAAATCCCGCTGGTATTCAAAGACGTTGTACTGGTATCCGGCGTCGACCAGATCCACCAGGTGGACCGGGACAAGCCGGCCATCCACCCAATAATCGGTCAGATCCTTGCCTGTGCCGATATCCATTCCCCTGTATACCTGGCGGGAGTCGGCCGAGATTACCTCTCCGTTCAATCTGGCCGCCAGATGGGCAGCAAGAGCTGTTTTCCCGGAGGCGGTAGGTCCGAGGATGGTTAAAAGATTGTATGGTTTCACTTCTGATTCTTTCAGGTAAAAGTAACAAAAATGCTATTTTTACCGAAAACCGATGCTATGTTGATTGAAGCCTGTGTGGAAAGTATGGAGGAAGCCCTGAAAGCCCGTGATAACGGGGCTGACCGGATTGAATTGTGTTCCCGATTGGATTTGGACGGATTGACCCCTTCTGTTGACCTGGTTAATCAGGTTTGCCGGAATCTGAACATTCCCGTAATGGTGATGATCCGTCCGAGAGGGGGGGATTTTGTGTATTCGGAAGAGGAGATCAGGGTCATGGAGGAAGAAATCAAGATGGCAGGATCTGCAGGGGCTTCAGGTGTGGTGTTCGGGCTTCTGACTTCCGGGAACCATGTGGACGTGGATAACTGCGCCCGCCTGGCCGCATTGGCCTATCCGCTTCCTGTGACCTTCCACAAAGCTGTGGACTGCATGGAAGATCCTGCCCAGGGGGTCAGGGAACTCCGTGAAGTGAACGGAATTACCAGGATACTGACTTCAGGAGGCAAGCCCACTGCCAGGGAAGGAGCTTCAAAGATCAGGGAAATGATCAGGGAGGCTCAGGGAAAGTTCACCATTCTGGTTGCCGGAAAAGTCACCAGAGAGAATGTGGGGGAGATTCGGGAACTGACCGGCGCAACGGAATTTCACGGAAGAAAAATTGCCGGAGTGCTTACCTGATCCCTGCAAATTGAAATTCAAATCCATCCAGGGGTGTTTTGGCCGGTGCCAGAACCACCCGGTGGTCTTTATCGAGCAGAAAAGCAGAAGGGTATGATCTTACCCTGTATTGTCTGGCTACAGAATTGATTTTCTGGTCCGTAACCACTATCCCGGGAATCTGGTTCCCGGAGAAAAACTCCCCGATATTCACCTTATCGGTGGGAGCGGCCACAATGACAACCTGAAGGCCGGCACCTGTCTTTTCAGTCATCGTTTTCAGGTATTTCAGATGTTCCCGGCATACCGGAATATCCACGTCGGCAAACAAGAGATAGAGATAGGGCTTGTTATTGGTTTTAGAATTCTAAAACCAATAACAAGCCCTATCT
>CAYWTT010000379.1:0-4466 GCA_964461245.1 uncultured Prolixibacteraceae bacterium
TGAATTTTGTCATAAAAACGGAGTCCCGCTTGATGTCATAACTACGCATACCTACGGTAAAAAACAGGGTTATCCTGATGAATCCGGAAATTCAGGAACCGTTCTGGACAGAAATCCCATGAGCGTGAGCGGGGATATTCTGAACTCACGCAAACAAATTGAAAACTCCTCCATGCCCGGATTGGAACTTCACTATACGGAATGGAGTTCATCCTACACTCCTGCCGATCCGATCCATGACAGCTATCACCAGGCTGCTTATGTGCTTGAGAAGATCAAACAGGTCGGGAATGCTGCCCAATCGATGTCATACTGGGTATTTACCGACATCTTCGAGGAGGCGGGCCCGCGCCTCACCCCTTTTCACGGGGGTTTCGGATTGCTGAACACCCAAGGGATCAACAAACCGGTTTTCTATTCTTACCAGTTTTTGAATAAACTTGGAAATACCGAGCTGATGAATAGTGACCCGCACTCGTGGGCATGCAAAAATGAAAGAAGCGATGTCCAGATCCTGTTTTGGGATTTTACCCTCACTCATCCGGGCGATTCTGTGAATAACCAGTCCTTTTATGTCCATGACCTACCAGCAAGATCAAAGGGAAAAATAAAGTCAAGAGTGACTGATATTCCGGAAGGCACCTACGCCATGACCATATACAAAGCAGGATACCGTGTTAATGATCCTTATAGCGATTACCTCAGGATGGGCCGGCCTAAACAATTGACCAAACAACAGGTTGAGGAAATAATGAAGCTCAAGGATGGTTCTCCAGTTTCCGGAGAAATGATTACCATACATGCAGGCTGTAATTTCACGAAGAAGCTGGATCTCCGGGAAAATGACGTTTTCCTGTTGGACTTGATAAAACTCTGACGTAAAGGGATTTTTCCAGGCATGAACTGCAACTTTCGAAATGATTAACGGCTGCCAGTAGTGATTATTCCCGGTACGTGTTAAGGGTATTTTCTTCACCGTGAAGAAGTCTGGATGGAAGATTTGATGGCATCTTCTCACTGTGGGTCGCCGAAAACAGATTTTCCGGTACAGTTCACCACAATAATTTTTACATTTGGGGTAACAAACAAACGGATACATGCAGGTTTCTGTCTCTGGGGAAAACACCAAAATGGATAATTTTTCACCATGCTGGAATTAATTCATAACCGAATATTGCTGTTTGCTCTTGCGGGCAACCTTGTCGCGCAGGTTCTAAAGCTCCTTATCCATTGGATTTCAGAGAGAGAATTCAATTTGAAAAGAATGGTTGAAGCCGGCGGAATGCCATCCTCACACTCAGCTACTGTATCGGCGCTGGCCACCGGAGTATGGATTGAATATGGCCCCGGAAGTCCTCATTTTGCCATTGCAGCCATATTTGCTTTTATCGTGTTGTGGGATGCAGCCGGCGTCAGGAGTGCAGCCGGCAAGCATGCTGAAATCCTGAATGTGCTCAAGAGAGACCTTCAGCATTTATTAAGCAAGAATTTCGAAAATGTTAACCTGAAAACCCTGCTGGGGCATACCAAATTCCAGGTTTTTTCAGGTGTGGTCACCGGTATACTGACTACGTTGATGTTCTATTGGCTCAGCGGCTTCTGGAAGGAATAAGCCCGATTGAATATTTCAATCTTCATTCAAGGTTAAATCTGTTTTGGCAAAATCCATCCACAGGGAAGGATTCCGGGAAAAAATCCCGGGATATTTCTATTTTTATCCCTGATCCTGTTAACTTATATTCAGAGAGATGAAAATAAGATATGCCATAGTGGGAACCGGGGCTATCGGAGGCTTTTACGGGGGTATGCTGGCAAAAGCCGGAAACGATGTCCACTTCCTCTTTCATAATGATTATGATTTTGTTAGTAAAAACGGATTGAAAGTCGATTCATTTTTGGGCAATTTCCATCTTTCTCAAATCCACGCTTACCGCACTGCGCAAGAGATGCCTGCCTGCGATGTGGTACTGGTTTGTCTCAAGACCACGAATAATCCCATCCTCAAAGAGATACTGCCACCTCTTCTCCATTCCGGGAGTTGCGTGATACTGGTCCAGAATGGACTAAATATCGAACGTGACCTGGCTGCCGGTTTTCCGGATTTGTCCATAGCCGGCGCTATGGCCTTTATCTGCTCAAACCGGGTGGGCAAAGGACATATTGTCCATCTCGATTATGGGAAGATTACCTTTGGCACATTCCAGGGAGATAACGAAAAGCTGTTGCAACAGGTCTGCCACGATTTCATGATCGCCGGTGTGCCGGCTGAATTTTCAGGGAACCTGTCCCTTTCGCGCTGGAAGAAGCTGGTTTGGAATATTCCTTATAATGGTTTGTGCGTAGTGATGAATACCTCCACCGAACAATTGATGAATTATCCGGAAACGCATGAACTCGTCCGCAATCTGATGACGGAAGTAGTGGGCGCTGCCAATGCCTGCGGAGTTCCGGTTTCAGAAGAATTTGTCAATGAAATGCTTGACGCCACAAGTATCATGAAACCTTATGCTCCCAGCATGAAACTTGATTATGACCATAGGCGCCCTTTGGAAATCGGGGCCATCTATTCAGCTCCCCTGGAAGAAGCTTTCCGTCATGGTTTTGAAATGCCCAAAGTCAGAATGCTGGAACAGCAACTGAAATTTATTCAGGCATCCTTCCTGAAATAAAAATCCGCCACCCCTTATGGTACTTTCTGAAAAGATATGTTTAATGTGATTCTTCTCCCTGTTTCCCTGTGATTTGCCAGTCAGTACACCGTAAATGAATGGTTGGTCTACCGAAAAATTTGTTTTTTCTAAACGATTTTTAAAGGAAAATGGTAAAAAATCACAAGTTCGTTTGTAATGGAAATCACCTTTGGGATACACATTGCTTTATTCGGATCAATCGGCTTCATTGCCGTTGAAATCCGACCATAAAAGCACCTGCCAGTAATTATATTTCAACAAAATATACCAGAAATAAAATAGTTAAAACTATGGGTTCAAATAAAAATAAAAAGATCAGCAAAGGATTGACCGACATCGTGATGATAGCGGGCTTGGTATCGTGTTCCGTTTCCACCGGCGTTTTTGAAAAAAGCAAAGAAGCAGTGAGAAACGGAGCAAAAATCGAAGATGCATTTGCCTGGGGGAGTATGCATTGTGTTCTCTCTTTGGTTTTTATCGGCCTTATCCTGATCCATCTCTGGCAACACAAGGATTTTATCTGGTGCCTTTTTACAAAAAAAATGTTCCGGAAAAACAAAATGACCACGTTGACCCTTCTTGTCTTTGTTCTTACTGTTCTCAGCATAATGCTTTATCTTCAGGGATTTACGTTCGGGACGCTTCATTTCCACAGCATGATCGCTCATCTGTTTGTACTTATTGTGGTCATCCATCTCGTCCTGAATTTCAGAAAAGGAATGAACCTGTTCAAAGTCCGTAAAATCAAAAAAAGTCAACTCATCGAGAATCCAGAAACCATCCGCTAACTACCATTTTGGGCTCCCCATAAATTGAACCTGACCGCAAAAACGGATTTTCTGACAATTTCCGCAATTGATCTTAACTTTGTGGAACAAAACAGCAAAACACAATTTATAAAACTGTGTGCTGAGATTATAATTTTTAAGTTACAAAAATCCCGATAATTCAAATTGTTACTGATGAACATTGACGATTTAAAGCACCAGCTCGAAGAGGCCTATTCGGTCAAAAACCTGAATAAAATTTCCTTAACGCTGATCAATCTATACAAGAACCAGCAGTATTCCATCCTGCAGAAAATCGCGGAAATAATCGGGGAATTCATGGAAATTGAAATCACTTCCGAAGGGAAGGGCTTTTCCAAACTCATCATGTTGTACCATCCCGACAGGTCAGACTATTATATGAAAGATATCAGCAGGCTTTCCGATCAACAGGATTTTGACGGATTGCTGGGGCATTCACATATTCTGAAACTGGAACGCATCGATGAAATTGCCAGTTCTTTAAGCAGTTTGGAGGATATCGATTATTCTCCGGTTTATGAATGGGATCTGGACAGAGAAGGCTATTCCTATATCAATTTTAACAAAAAACCAAAGGAGAAGAAATTCAAAACCGGGCCTAAAGGATATGATTTTTACGATGCCATGAAAATCAGGCAATTTGGCCGGCTGGATGTGGAATTTCCCTTTTATTACCTGGAAGACACGGATGAATTTGAATTGTCTTCATCCGATATAATCAGTCTGGACGGAATTGAATTTTGCATCCATGCCAGGATTATGGATCTGTCAGACAACCGGATAACCGATCTCTCCCCGCTGACCGGACTGACCCAGCTTGAGGACCTTAATCTTGCAAATAACCGCATTGCCATCATTGATGACCTGTATAACCTGTCCGGTCTTAAAAGGCTGGATCTGTCGAATAACTACATTGACGACATTTCCACCCTTTTTGAACTCGCCGGGCTTGAATATGTTGATCTGA
>CAYWTT010000380.1:0-4465 GCA_964461245.1 uncultured Prolixibacteraceae bacterium
AAAAAGGCTTCATGCTGTTCATTGGCGATGAGCTCTTCAGCAGTCTGGTTACCCTGATGTTTTTTCAGAAAAATCTCCTGTGCTTTAACCTGTGGTTCATAGAAATGTTCAGTCCAGCAATTCTCCGGCAGGATAAAGCTTGCGACCGGGATATATCCGGCACTTTGCATTTGGGCAATCTTGTTCGGAATGGTGTCAATCTCAGGATAAGCACTCATCCAGAATTCATGGATTTCAGCAGGCCGCACTTCCGTAAACCAGGAAGCCTCAGTAACCGCGATATACCCTCCTTTTTTCAGAAATTTCTTCCACGCTTTCAGGCCTCTTTCAAAGCCTATATTATAGATCGCCCCTTCCGACCAGATAAGATCCAGCTCTTCATCCTGAAAGGGCAGGTCGTCCATCGAACCCACAATGCCTTTTACTCTGTCTTGCAGATTCCGCCTGGATGCATTTAAATTAAACAAATCTACAAAATGGGGGAACAAGTCGATGCCGGTAATCTGCCCTTCGGTATTCTGTGCCAATACCATGGTCTGCCCGCCTGTCCCGCAGCCAATATCGGCAATGCGCGATTCTTCGCTGAGATGGTTTGTGAAACTTAAGGCCTGGATCGTCACTTCGGGACTGCCTGGTCCCTGGCGTTCCAACGATGAAAAATATTCGCAGACTAGATTGAAGTCAAATTCGTGAATGGATTTATTTTCGTTATTCATGAGGTGAATTATTTTTTGAAGTCATGGGCCAATTATACATAGGTTGCCCTGCTTCAGATGGTTAATGAAATAACAATGATTATTATCCCGGCAAGAATATGCCTGGATTTATCTTAGGAATAACCTTAGGCGGCCTGCCAAAGGTTATTTACTTACCCGATCCGTTTTTAATTTTGACATCCAATTTTCTATGCCGACAAATTTATAGCTTTTATCAAGACAGTGATTGTTAAATCAACATTTTTTTCCAATGATTAGCGTACAGATAATAATTCATGCATCCGTTATTGTTTTTGATGATTGGAATGACTTTTTTTTTTATTTTCCACGGGCATTTGAATTGACGGCAATGACAGAAAGACAGCACAGGTGGCCAATCCCTGTCTGCACATAGCTCTGTCATTGGATTTTATAAAAACGACTGAACAACAGTGATATAATGATAAAAGAATTTGAGCCAATTACACAAGGAATATTTACCTTGATAAAGGAATGGGAACCCAGGTTGCTTGAATTGCCAGGCGATTTGATCACTCAAAGACGCAACACTCAAAACAGGTCCATCAAACAGATCCTTGGACACATGGTTGATTCTGCATCGAATAATACGCACAGGATTGTTCATTTACAGTATCAGTCTACCCCTTTGATATTTCCGAATTATGCCACTGACGGGAACAATGACAAATGGATTGCGATTCAGAACTATCAGGATGAAAAATGGGCCGATTTGATTCAGCTCTGGAAATACGCTCATTTACATATAATCCATGTGATTTCCAATGTCAATCCTGAAAAATCAGACAACGAGTGGGTATCCGGATCAAAGGATGGCAATATTTCTCTTAACGCAATGATTATTGACTTTCTTCGACATTTTAAATTACATCTCTGTGAGATTGAGGACTTGATAAAGCAGGATTATTAAAAAACACATTGAAAGAACAGTTGGTTTTGGCATTCAAGAACTGCGCCGATAAGCCATCACAGAAACAACAAAATTTTCATTGAATACGAAATGCAGGTAATTCATTTCTTTAAGCGGGCAAGTATCCTGATCGTTTTTATGGCATGGTCCGGTTTGGGGTCATCCTGTAATAATCAGCATGGCAGTCGGAAATTTGCCGATATCCTTCAGGCTAAGTTAGATTCGATTGTACAAGAGGATTCGATTCCGGGAATCACGCTTTCAGTGCAATTTGAGAATGGGGATGCGATAACATTGGCGTCAGGATTTTCCGATAGGGAAAAGAGAATCCCAATGAAACCCGACCAACCCATGTTTTCGGGAAGTGTTGGGAAAACCTATGTTTCCGCAACCGTGATGAAACTTTACGAGGAGGGAAAAATCGACATCCACAGAAAGGCGATTGATTACCTGAAAGATGAGACCTGGTTCGATTCCATTCCCAATGCGCGGGACTTTACGGTTGAAATGCTTATGAACCACACGGCCGGAGTCCCTGAGTATGCTTATTACCCGGAAATTTGGGATAAAATCCATGAAAATTCTGATAAGCTATGGACAGCCCAGGAAAGGCTTTCCGTGGTTTTCAACAAACCCCCTGCGGGCCTTGCAGGTGCAGCCTGGAATTACTCGGATAGTCATTACATCGTTTTGGGTTTACTCATTGAAAAGATTACCGGAAAACCATATTATACCGTGTTAAACGATATCATGCTGAAACCGCTTAAACTACGCCGGACTTTTGCAGCAAACAAACGCCATTTTGAGGATCTGCCGGCAGGATACACCACACTTTCAAATGAGTTGAACCTACCGTCAAAAGTTTCGCTGAACAATACCTATTGTTTTAATCCACAGCTCGAATGGACAGGAGGAGGCCTGGTTTCCTCTGTTTCCGATTTAACCAAATGGGCCCTAGCGCTATACGGTGGCAAGGTACTTAACCCTGAGACTGCGAAAATGGTAACTACTTCCGTGAAATTCGAAACTCAGCTGTTCGAAAGGGCAAAATACGGTCTGGGGTGTATCATTGGCGAAACAAATGGGGTTACGTACTTCGGACACACCGGATTTGTTCCCGGATTTTTAACGTTTTTGCAATATATACCGGAGTACAGATTTGCCGTTGCAATACAGGTGAATACCGATAACAGGATTACAGGCAATCATGTGAAGGTCTTTATGAACAAGGTAAAAACATCGGTAAGGCAGTATCAAATCAAAGAAGCAAAAAGAGTGCAATTAAATTGATGTTCAATTTGCGTTAAGTCCTTATTTTTGCAGCAACGAAATTAACAGGGAATACCCATCTTGACTAAGGCCAAACAAACCAGAATAATTTACCCATGGACATTGTAGGTATTCGCCGAATGAATTTCGACAATTATAATTACGCATGAAATTTCAAATAGTACGACCTGCCGGATTCCTGAAATACTACATTAAGTATTATTGTTTTATGGAATCGGATATCCATGAACCGGATGTCATGGAAAGGGTTATACCTGCTGAAAATGTGCAGTTGATGTTTCACTACAAAAATCCCTTTATCGTACACCATTCAAATAAAACAGTCATACAACAGCCAAGATCGATTATAAGTGGATTAAGCGATTCTTTCTCAGATGTTTCAACGAACGGAGAAACCGGAGTTGTATTTATTAGCTTCTATCCCATGGGAGCTTGTCATTTTTTTGATTTTCCACTTATAGAAATTGAAAACCAGAGTATGGACTTGACTTACTTGTTTAACTCTGAAATAATGCAAATTGAAGAGCGGCTGTATTTAAAGGAATCGATAAAAGGAAAAGTGGAAATTATTGAGAATTTCTTACTCAGGAGGTATTCTCCGATAATTGCACATGATAAAGTGTTAATTCAGAAAGGTATAGAAATAATTAAAGTTAAAAGAGGCCAGACTAATGCAAAGTCATTATCAGATCTTCTTTGTACCACTCCGAAAACGCTTGAAAGGAAGTTTTCCCAATATCTTGGTAAAACCACCAAACAGGTGATTAAACTGATGCGATTTCAGGAAGTGCTGCATAATTTCAGCAATAATAAAGGACTTAGTCTGACCGAGCTTGCTTTCAATAATGGTTACTTTGACCAGTCTCATTTTATTCGTGATTTTAAATCATACACCGGTTACACGCCCAGGGAATTTGTTGCAAAATACCCTGATTTTACAATGGATGCAGGGACCTGTTAGTCTGAAGGAGTTCAGTATGTCTGTTTTTTACAATTTTACCGCCATCCCTTGAATCTATTTTTGCTGCATCATTTAAACGGGTAATTAGGACAGCAGAAATTCAAATTCGTGATCTTTTTAAGGAATATCCCAACGGAACAAAAGCTAATAAAATCAAGATTTAGTTATGAATAGAGATAAAATTATCGTAAGGAATGCTCACACCAACAACCTTAAAAACGTTGATATAGAAATCCCAAAGCATAAGCTGGTGGTTTTTACTGGTGTTTCAGGTTCAGGAAAGTCATCGCTGCTTTTTGACACCATTTATGTTGAAGCGCAGAGACAATTGATCGAGACCTTTTCGACTTTTGCCCGTACCCGGATGCCCAAATTATCCCGTCCGGATGTGGACGACATTCTTAACCTGTCGACCGCAATCGTGATTGATCAGAAACGGATGGGGAACAATCTGCGGAGCACCGTGGGGACAGCAACCGAGATCAATACCTATCTCAGGTTGCTGTATTCCAGGATTGGAAAGCCCTTTATCGGGCCTTCGTTTTATTTCTCGTTCAATCACCCGGAAGG
>CAYWTT010000381.1:0-4465 GCA_964461245.1 uncultured Prolixibacteraceae bacterium
AAGGAACTCAAGGAATACGGGATGGAAGTGATCGTCTGTGATCCCTGGGCCGATCCGGAAGAGGTAAAACACGAATACGGCATCACCTCCATTACTGATTTCCCGGTGGGAGACGGATTCGGAGCCATCATCCTGGCTGTAGCCCACAACGAATTCCGGAAAATCAACATTCAGGCACTGAAAAAATCCGGGACTGTGATTTACGATGTAAAAGGAATTCTTGACCTTTCACTGATAGACGGAAGACTGTAAACACAGGTAAGCAAATAACCACAGAAGTTTTTGATGAACAGAGTGACTACCGGTAAAATTCAGAATTTGCCCGTTGATACTGCTAAATGGTATGCTGTCTATATCGATTCCAGGGCTGAAAAAAAAGTACATGCTGAATTGACCGAAAAAGGAATTGAAAGCTTTCTTCCCCTGAAGACTACCCTCCGCCGTTGGAGTGACCGTAAAAAATGGGTGGAAATGCCGCTCATTCCGGGCTATTGTTTTGTAAAGATCATTTACAAAGACTATCTCCGGGTCCTGCAAACCAACCATGTGGTCGCTTTTGTCAGGTTTGAAGGGCAACCGGCTGTGATTCAGGAAAGCCAGATTGATTTTCTGAAAAGAATGCTGAAACAAACTGATTATGAATGGGAGGTCACTACTGAAGATCTGGTCCCCGGGCAAAAAGTGGAGATCATAGCAGGACCGTTTATCGGGACAGAGGCAGAATTAATGGTCATCAAAGGGAAAAACAGGGTGGGAGTCCGAATTGAACAAATCAACAATGTCTTTTTGGTTGACATTCCCATGAACGATCTGACGGTTAAACGTTAATTCCTCATTCCTGTTCTCCCCTCCAAGGAAGAATGGCGGTGGTTAAGGTAAAATATCTTACCTTTGCGACCTGCATATTTTATTGTACTCAAATGAAGAATTTTGCTTTGATCGGGGCGGCCGGCTATATTGCTCCCCGGCACATGCGGGCCATTAAGGAAACCGGGAATAACCTGGTATGCTCTCTCGATCCCTATGATGGAATCGGCATTATGGACAGCTTTTTTCCCCAGGCCGATTTTTTTACAGAACCGGAGCGTTTTGACCGGCAACTTGATAAATTGCGCCGGCAGGGAGATAAGAAAATAGACTTCGTGAGCATTTGCTCCCCCAACTATCTTCACGATGCCCATATCCGCATGGCTCTCAGAAACGATGCCCACGCCATCTGCGAAAAACCGCTTGTGCTTAATCCGTGGAATCTTGACGGATTACAGGAAATAGAAGCCGAAACAGGCAAAAAGATTTATACTATTCTCCAACTCCGGTTACATCCTGCCATCCGTGGATTGAAAAATCAGATTGAAAATGGTCCCAAAGACAAAGTCTGGGATGTCGACTTGAAATATATCACCAGCCGGGGACGTTGGTATTTTATATCCTGGAAGGGAAACGTCCAGAAAAGCGGCGGCGTGGCAACCAATATCGGGGTTCACTTTTTTGACATGCTGGGATGGATCTTTGGGGACTTCAAAGGAGTGGAACTCCAGATCAACCAACCTGATAAAGCAGGGGGAAAGCTCTTTTTCGAACAAGCCAATGTAAACTGGTTCCTGAGCGTGAATGAAAATGACCTTCCTGAAGAAGCTGTTAAAGCTGGTAAACGTACCTTCAGGAAAATCAATATTGAAGACCAGGAACTGGAATTCAGCGAAGGATTTACCGACCTGCACACCGAATCATACCGGAATATCCTCGCCGGAGGAGGATTTGGCGTGGAAGATGCACGTAAAAGCATTGAAATTGTCAGCCGGCTGAGGAATAAATAGCACCTGTTCTGCCATAATCCCTGTTACACTTTCCTGCAAAGGATCGAATCTGAAATTTGATCCTTTTTTTATTTTCAGCTTTTGATATTTAAACAGGAATATATCTAACAAAGACACTATGAATAAATTGTATATACTTGTTGCTACTTCCCTGATTTTCCCTTCTCTAAGCATATTTGCACAACAGGATACGAGTTACATACCAAACGGCAAGCCGGAGATCAGAATCTTTACCAGTGCCAGCTCCACATTTTTTCAGGGTGAAAATTTCAATAAATTTGATTTAAACAGAGCGTATCTTGGATATATTCAGAATTTTACAAAAACGCTGACAGGAAGGGTAACCCTTGACTTTGGAAATCCGTCGGCCGGTAAACTCAATTACACCGCTTACCTGAAATTTGCCTATCTGCAATATCATATCGGCAAATTCTTCCTGACTGGGGGTATGATCCCCCTCCCCCATTACGAAGTGGGAGACACAAAATGGGGATACCGTTATGTTTACAGAACTTTTTTTGATGATCACGGATTCGGCACGAGTGCTGACCTGGGAATCAGTGTGGTATATAAATTCACGCCCCGGTTTGGTGCCGACCTGACCCTTGTCAACGGAGAAGGATTCAAACTGGCAGAAACAGACTCTGCTGTAAGGGTGGGCCTGGGAATAACCCTAATCCCTGTGAAAAACCTGACCCTGAGAGGATTCTTCGATACCATGAAAAAGGAAGAAGTCAACCAGCAAACCACAGAACTCATGGCATCTTATGAAAACAGAAAAATCGCTGTCGCATACGGCTGGTATTCCCAGAAAGACCATGCCCTGGTTGCAGACCATGACTACCAGGGTATGACCCTGAACGCATCACTATTATTGAAAAAGAACGTGAAGATCTTTGCCCGGTTCGACGATCTGACCTCAGAAAAAACCGGAAATGCACAAAATCCCTGGAATTACGCCAAAGATGGCAGACTTTACCTGGCAGGGATTGAGATTCCCATCTCCCCCGGTATTAAATTGTCACCCAATTTTATGTGCCTGGATCCGGCTGACGCGAGTATTCCTTCCTCATCCAGAATCTCTCTGAATCTGGATGTCAAATATTGATGTCCATCATTAATTATTTGGCGTTTCTTCAGACTTCATAAAGATCTTATATTAATTTCTTTGTAACAATGTCGTAATATTTTTGTAACAGGGCTGCGCGAAATTTGTTGTATCGATTAATGGATATGCAAATGAAAAAGACAGCATTAGTGCTAATTACAATTGTTGCCCTTTTTTCCTGCTCAGGCAACAAAAACAAAAGCAGCGAAACCTCTTCTGCCAGGCTGGATATCACAGCAGCAGGTGCAACCTTCCCTCAGCCATTTTACAACCAGGTTTTCAGCGATTATTCCTTAAAAACAGGGCATAAGCTCACTTATGGCGGGATTGGTTCAGGCGGCGGAATTCGCAGTCTGAAAGACCGGGTGGTGGATTTCGGAGCAACCGATGCCTTTCTCACTGACGAACAAGCAGATGAAATGCCGGCACCGGTCGTCCATGTACCCACTTGTCTTGGTGCCGTGGTTATTGCATTTAATCTTCCAGGTATCACTGAGCTGAAAATGAAAAATGAGGTATTGGCCTCCATTTTTCTCGGGGAGATCAAAAAATGGAACGATCCCCAAATTAAAGCCGACAATCCCGGCATTCCGCTTCCCGATAAAAATATTTCAGTGGTATACCGTTCCGATGGAAGTGGCACAACTTACATCTTTACCGATTACCTCAGCAAGATCAGCGCGATATGGAAAGAGAAAGTAGGTGCTGGCAAATCACTGAACTGGCCGGTAGGGATGGGAGCCAAAGGGAATCCCGGAGTAGCCGGGATCATCAAACAAACAGAAGGTACCATTGGTTATATCGGATCGGAGTATGCTTTTGCCCAAAAAATCCCGTATGTCCTGTTACAGAACCAATCGGGAAAATTTGTGGCCCCCACGGTTGAATCGGTCAGCGCAGCTGCTTCGGGTGAGATCCCGGCCGATACGCGTGTGATGGTCACCAATTCGTCAGATCCGGAGGCATACCCTATCAGCGGATTCACATGGATCATTCTGTTCAAGGAACAGTCATACGATAAACGTTCGATCAGCCAAGCACGTGAAACGCTGAAGTTTCTTCAGTGGTTGATTGGTCCAGAAGCGCAAGCTGTGGCCCGGCGAGTGGATTACGCTCCGCTGCCCGAAAAGACAGTGAAACTGGCCAATGATATTTTGAAATCGGTTACTTTTGAAGGAAAGCCTTTGCTTTAAACAAACCTGTTACCCTGCCAGAGGATGTTCAACAGTGAAAAAATAACCAAGATCACCCTGATGGCAGCATCAGTGCTTATTCTGCTGCTGGCAACCGGAATGCTCTTTTCTCTGTTGAAAGGAGCTGTTCCTGTCTTCAGGGAGATTGGTGTAGTCCGTTTTATTATCTCAGCGGAATGGAACCCTACTGAAGGGAAAGAAGCCTATGGTGCTCTCCCTTTTATTTTCGGAACGATGGCAACCTCCCTGCTCGCCCTTCTCATTTGTTTCCCGCTCTCTTTCGCCACTTCGCTGTTCATTTCCGAGTATTTTAAAAAAACAAAAATTGCCGCTGTACTGGGTACTCT
>CAYWTT010000382.1:0-4438 GCA_964461245.1 uncultured Prolixibacteraceae bacterium
ATCTGACATCACTAACAACGAACCGCATACCATTGTCCGCGAAATTCAGTTCCCATTGATTGGAAATATCCGGATACCTGCCGATCATCAGCTTTTAACCACTGAAACGGGGGGTAAACTTTATCCCGATCCCAAAAAGCAGATCCTGTCGATACCCTTTTCTTATATGGGGCCTGATCAGTTTTTCAGGCACATGGATGTTAAATATCCGACGGGCGTAGCTTCAAACTGTTTTGCCCTTGTGGGGAAAACCCAGGGTTTGTACCTGGGTAGTCACGATTCCACATTTCAGGACACATGGCATGGATTGAGGATGTATCCCGATAAAAATCAGGATTTTACCGAACTGGAAGTGGGGATATATAAATATCCCAGCTGTTTGTCCGGTCAATCCTGGAAGAATGACGCCAATGTGGTTGTTCCTTATTCGGGAAGCTGGCATGAAACTTCGAAGATTTACAGGAAATGGGTCAATACGTGGTGGAATCACCAGGAAGAACCTCTGTGGGTGAAAGAGATGAACGGATTCCAGCGTATCATCATGAAGCATCAGTATGGAGAAACGCTTTTTCCCTATACCGACTTTGCCACGCGCATAAAAAAGGCGGGTGAAAGCGTGGGTATCAATGTTGTTTTTCCGTTTGGATGGTGGAATTCCGGAATGGACAATGGGTATCCTGATTCCTATTACGTTTCCGATCCCGACCAGGGAGGAGATGCAGCCTGGAAAAAGGCAATTGCCGATTTTAAACAGGGTGGGGGCAAGGTGATTTTGTATTACAACGGCAAACTCATTGACATGGAAAGCAATTATTACAAAAAGGGCGATGGCAAAAAAGTCTGTTTTATCACCAATACAGGTGCTGAATGGCGTGAAGCTTACCGCTTTTCAGGTCCCGGCACTTTTACGGGATATTACGATGCACGATCTTTTGTGGTAGCCGATACAAAAAATCCGAAATGGCAGCGGAAAATGTTCGAAATGGCTGATCATGCCCTTCGTTTCGGAGCCAACAGTGTATTTTATGATCAGCTGGGGTATGGTGAAAAAACCGGTAACTGGGACCTCACAGGGGAATTTCCCGTTCCCGAACTGAGGGTAATAGCTGATAAGGGGAACGCCCTGAAAATGATCCATGATTATATCGATACCAAAGACAAGGAAATGGCAATCGGAACCGAGCATATTACCGATTTTACCTCGCAGTATGTTGATTATACCCACATAGTTACCGATTTGAGCAATCCTTACAATTTTCTGGATTGGTTCCGGTATACTTTCCCGGACATCATACTCTCCGACCGGAACCTGGATGGAGATGAACCTGATATGGTTTGGCTGGTCAATCAGGATGTTTTGCTGGGATTAAGAAATAACCTTCAGATATACCGTCTCCGGGGAACCATCGATGAAACTCCGGAATACCAGCAGGTTCTGGCTGAAGTCAACAAACTGAAAGACAGATACAAATCTTTGCTGGTGATGGGTCGTTACCAGGATACGGATGGTTTTACGGTGAATAACAGCAGGATTATTGCCCGCAGTTTTACTGATAAAAACGAAATGGCAGTGGTTTTAACCCAAAAATCCGAAAAAAATTCTGCCGCCCAGGTGTTGGTACCCGGTTACCGGTTCAGGGAATTCTCTGGCATAGGGGATGTGGCGGTAACCACAGGGAGTAACGGAATTCAGAATATTTCTGTCGGAAACAACGGCCTGTTGGTATTAATATACGAAAAGTCAACTCATTGATCGATGATGAAATCTGAAAGCAAGAATTATAAGTGGGAGGTATTGGCGTTACTCTGGATTGCGTTTTTTCTTAACCAGGCCGACCGTCAGGTTTTTAATGTAGTGCTTCCGCTGATCAGGGAAGATTTGCATCTGACTGATATCCAGTGCGGGACCATTGCCACTGTGTTTAATCTGGTATATGCCCTGCTTGTTCCCGTGGCCGGATATATCGGGGATCTGTTCAGCAGGAAATGGATAGTGGTCCTGAGCATCTTTTTTTGGAGCATTGCCACAATGTTTACCGGACTGGCAAATGGCATGCTGATGCTGATTATCCTGCGAAGTGTGGCTACCGGAGGAGGAGAAGCCTTCTTCGGGCCATCCAACTATGCGTTGCTGGCTCGTTACCATACCAATACCCGGGCATTTGCCATGTCGGTGCATCAGACTTCCTATTATATCGGGGTGATTGTCAGTGGATATGTGGCCGGTTATATCGGGGAACACTGGGGCTGGAGAAATGCCTTTTATATTTTCGGTGCTGTGGGAGTGATCCACAGCGTGGTCATGATCTTCCGGCTCAGAGAGAAGAAGGACGAGGTAGAAGTTGTCCGGGGTGAAAAGGTGAAATTCTCGGACGGGTTTAAAATTCTTTTCAAGACGCCGACCGCCCTGAGCATGACTATTGGTTTCAGCGGATTGATTTTCGTGCTTACCGGTTACCTTACCTGGATGCCGACCTATCTTTATGAAAACTTCCACCTGAGCCTTTCCCAGGCCGGATTTCATTCGATGTTTTATACCCACCTGTTCGCTTTTGCAGGAGTGATTCTGGCGGGGAAATATTCCGATATTATTGCCAGGAAAAATCCTGCATCCAGGTTGTTGCTGCAGGGATTCGGACTGCTTTTGGCGGTGCCCTTTATTATTATGATGGGGAATTCCCATACCCTGCTTTTAATCTATATCGGATTTGCCGGATTCGGCTTCGGGCGTGCCTTCTTTGATGCCAATACGTATACCATTCTGTACGATGTTATTCCTGCCAAATACCATTCGTCGGCATCCGGAGCCATGATCATGACTGGATTTGGTGTGGGTTCCTTTGCACCGATCGTACTGGGATATCTAAAACCCTTGCTCGGTCTTTCTTTCGGAATTACGAGCCTGGCTTTCATCTGGATCTTTTGCGGAATTCTTCTTTTGGCAGCATATCGCTTTTTCTTCAAAAAAGACTATATGCGGATTCATTCATAACTGGTCATGATGGAACAAATTCGGACGGGTACCTATAAAGGATGGAAGGTCGAAACGGTGAAGAACCGGTGGCTTACCCTTCATGTGGCCCCTCAGTTGGGAGGCAGGATCATGCAGGTCGGGATGGACGGCTATGAATTCCTGTTTAACCATCCTATGCTGGTGGGAAAAGAACCTGATTGTACCCGTCTGGGAGAAAACGGAGCCTGGTTGAATTTTGGAGGAGAAAAGATCTGGCCGGCTCCTCAGGGATGGAATTCTCCTGAGCAATGGCCGGGTCCTCCCGATCCGGTTCTTGACAGTGGCATCCATTCCCTGGTGGAAAACACCCGGTCGGATGACGGTGAAACCCTCACCCTGCTCAGCCCGTTTGATCCATACACCGGGCTGCAGATCAAACGGAACATCCGGTTATATTCCGCCATGTCGGGAGTTGCCATTACCGTTTCTTTCCGGAACATGGGAGAAATTGTGAAAAGATGGTCTGTCTGGCCGGTTTGTCAGATCAGCATTCCCTCTGATGAAAGCAATGGTCAGCACCGCATCGTTTGCCCAGTCAATCCTGGCAGCAGGTATTTTAACGGATATAAAGTGATGCACGGACTGGTCAACAATCCGCAATTCAACTCCGATATTTATGGAAACCTGGCTGTTGATTATCAGTATCTTGTCGGTAAAGTGGGCCTGGATTCAAATCAGGGCTGGATTGCCTATATCAATAAGAAAAACGGAAAGGTATTTGTACTTCGGTTTTTTTATGATGAAGGGCAAGCCTATCCCGACGATACTTCCGTTCAGGTGTGGACACAGGGAAAGGGATTGATCTACTCCAGGAATAAAATCATAGAATATAAGGATGATCCGTCTCAAAATCCACCCTATATGGAGATGGAACTTCTCTCCCCGATACACGAAATCGAACCCGGATCTGTGTATGAATATGATTATCAGATATATACCTGTACAATTCCCGGATGTTTGGCTATTCAGACCATTTGCAGGTATGGGGTAATTTCCGCTTCTTTGCGGGTGGAAGAAAGAGAAGAAATGATCTGGGTACATGCAAAGTACGGATTTTTTACGGAGGGTATTCTAAAAATTCAAATGAAAGATAGCTTGGAAGAATCCTTATTCTGCAAGGAAATAATGGTTTCTCCCCTGAACGGAATCGATCTGGATTCGGTTGTAAAGCCTTCGGATGGATGGAACGGTCGGGAAATCTGTTGTACGGCTGAATTTCTGGACAAGGAAGGCCATTGTCTTTGGGAAATAGATCAAGTCAAATATAAATTACATGAACAGTAATAATCAAAAATTCGAAAGACCGAAAGCAGGTTTGCTTTTGATCGCATCACCACGATTCAGGAACCTGGGAGAAGGATTGAGCCGTGGAACTTACAGTGAAAGAAAAAGCTCGGAAACCAATGGAATAGTGGATAAACTCGA
>CAYWTT010000383.1:0-4435 GCA_964461245.1 uncultured Prolixibacteraceae bacterium
ACCGTTCCCAGCAAAGGTTCAGCATTTGCGCTGATGCGATATTCCCTGATGTGGTCCGCCATACTTAGGTTTTACAGGTTTCGCAGGTATTTCAGTGATTCTGATATCTGATCCCTGCTGCATGTCCGGTTGATCTCATATTGACCTATACCCGAAAGGAGGGTGAAAATGATCCGGCCTCCTTCATTTTTTTTATCATGATGCATCAGTTCAAACAAAGGATCCAAATCGGCAGATGCCAGGTTTGGTTTCCCGTATAGACGGCTGATCCACCGGCTGATGCGGTCCGTCTCCGGTAGGGGAAATCTGCAGGCCTGGGCGGACAGGTAAAGCTCGGAGATCATTCCCCAAGCTACGGCATAACCGTGCAGAACGGGACGCTCCCGCAAAATGGCTAGACTTTCCAGTGCATGTCCGATGGTATGTCCGAAATTCAATGCCTTACGAATATTTTTTTCGAGGGGGTCGTTGGTTACGAAATATTTCTTGACCTCAACAGAATGGCGGATATACTCCCGGAATTCAGTCAAATCGATCCTTTCCGGATTAAAATCCATCAGCTCCTGAAGGTGACCTGGATTGTATATCAGACCGTGCTTGATCATTTCGGCAAATCCGGAGAGGAGATTGTACTTATCCAGGGTTTGCAGGAAGGGAGTATGAATGATTACCGCTTTGGGCTCCCTGAAGGCTCCGATCTCGTTTTTCAACCCGTTGAAGTTGATCCCGGTTTTCCCTCCGACCGAGGCATCGACCTGGGAAAGCAGGGTGGTGGGAATATTGACAAAATCGACGCCCCGTTTGAAGGTGGTAGCCGCAAAGCCGGCCAGATCGGTGAGCATACCTCCTCCTACGTTGATAAGCAGAGACTTACGGTCGGCCCCGGAATCGCTGAGAAACTTCCAGATAGTTTCCACCGACGATATTTTTTTATTTTCCTCGCCCGGAGGGATCACCACTTTAGGGATTCCCCGGAAAAACGCATCCTCCTGCAGCCATAAACTATCCACCCTGGTTTCGGTAGCCATAAAAATTTTCCCTTCCCGGTATTCCGAAATCACAGGAGTGAGGTCTTGCAGCAGATTGTCTGAAAATATGATATCCGACCTGTAACTGGTACTCCCCATTATTCTATCGTAAACTGCCGTAAAGTTAAAACTTTAAGACCATATCTGAAATATCGGCATGTGAT
Organism: uncultured Prolixibacteraceae bacterium; assembly: GCA_964461245.1. Taxonomy (GTDB): domain Bacteria; phylum Bacteroidota; class Bacteroidia; order Bacteroidales; family Prolixibacteraceae; genus UBA1413. The sequence continues at coordinate 1,193 of CAYWTT010000383.1, forward strand.
TTTAAAAAGTTTGCCTCAGGACACTTCCCGTTGAGGAAATTCAGAAGCAGGTCGCTCTTTATTCTCATCCAGGGAAATGGTAACAAATGTGGATGATTTTCGGGTATGCAGATTGCGGCAAGGGAGATTAAACAACAATTCCGGAAATTTATCTGTGGAGAGGAGGCTGTATACTCAAATTTTTATTATATTAACCGTATGATTACGGAGAATTCAAGAAGGATAAAGCGGATCAAAAAACTGTTTTACATCGGTGCCGGCGTATGGGCGGTCGCTTCATTGGTTTTCTTCCTCATCCGGGAAGATTTGTTCGGTTTTATTGCCGCCGGCATACTGATAGTCTGGTTTCTTGCATTCCAGTATACCGATTTTCAGTACATCTGGTTTGAAGTCGATAACGGGAAGATTACCTTGCGTTATTATCCTGTGGTGAAATTCGGGCGAAAAGACTACAGTTCAGCTGAGTTCCCACTGAATACCCTGTATGACTACAGGTTGGAAAAGTCGGTTTTCGGCCTGGTTGAAGACTTGGTCCTGGTGGTGAGAACCAGGAGGGGATTGGGTGAGTACCCTTCGGTAAGCCTGGCCGCTCTCAGTAAGATGGAAAAACAACAGATTGAGAAACAGCTCAGGATGCTTTTAAAACGATAGATTTCAGAACCCCCGGATATGACAGAAGATACGTTGCTCTACAGGGTAGCGCTGTCCATTGTACCGGGTATCGGCAGTGTGCTGGCCCGGAACCTGGTGGCTTATGTGGGCAGTGTGGAAGGAATTTTCAGGGAGCCGGTCTCCCGGTTGATCAAAATTCCGGGAATCGGTGAGATCAACGCCCGCCGGATCAAGGAAAGGGATGTGCTTTCCCGGGCGGAAGAAGAATTGCAGTTTATCGGGATGAACCGGCTGAAGGTCTTTTTTTACCTGGACAACGATTATCCGCGCAGGTTCCGCAATTGTCCCGATGCTCCGGTGATCTTTTATCTGAAAGGAAATGTGAACCTCGATGCCGGGAAAGCTATCAGTATTGTAGGCACAAGGAATGCCACTGATTATGGCAGGCAGGTGTGTGACGGGCTGATCCGGGATCTGGCTGCCAGGGGACATCAGTTTCTGGTGATCAGCGGACTGGCGTACGGGATCGATATCCAGGCTCATAAATCTTCGCTGAAAAACAACGTGCCTACCGTGGCCGTCCTGGGCCACGGACTTGACAAACTCTATCCTGCGGCTCATTCCAGGACCGCCAAAGCCATGCTTGAAAACGGGGGCTTACTTACCGATTTTCCCAGTCAGACTAAAATCGATCCCCCCAATTTTATCCGGCGAAACCGGCTGATCGCCGGACTAAGCGATGCCACCGTGGTGATCGAATCGGGGGATAAGGGCGGTGCGCTCATTACCGCTGACATAGCTGCCTCATACAACCGTGATGTGTGCGCTTTTCCCGGCCGGGCAGGCGATTTTTACTCCAGGGGATGCAACAGCCTGATCAAAAGGAATATTGCGGCCCTGATCGAAAGCGCGGAAGACCTGGAATATGTCCTGGGATGGGAGGACCCGGCCAAGAAAAACCAACCGGTGCAACAATTGCTTTTCCCCGATCTTTCCGAAGATGAACAGATCATACTCGACTTGCTCAGGCAGAATGAAAAAACCCTGATCGATTCCCTGTGTCATACAGCCGGCATGCCGATGAACAAAATCTCGTCGCTGTTGCTGGAACTGGAGTTCAAAGGATTTGTGGATGCATTGCCCGGAAATCTATACCGGTTGAAATGAGTATCCTTCGCCAACTTCGCATACGGGGCTTTCTTTCATAATTGGATGAGAATAGTGCCTCTTTGATTCCTGATCAGATAAGACCAACGAGAGGTTGTAAGTATCTTCGGGTGTCAGCTGTCTGAGGTACAGCCTGTGGGTTTCTTATTTTTTTTGCCATTCTTTTTTGAGTGTAATAACAATAACTCCATCATAATTCTTTGAGGAGTATTTGGCGACTTCCTTATGGTCTTTATAAACATGCATCGATTCAATATCATCCGGACTAATGGCTTGAAATTCAGATTGTGAAATAATCTTATTATCAACAACAATCAAAACTCCATCTCCCGTATTCCCTACTGCGAATTTTTCCTGTTTCCTTTTTTCTAAATTAGGCATAAGCTTTTCTTTTTCAATCTCTTCCCCATTTACAGGCTTTACATATCTCCCCATAAACAGTATTACTTTCGTCTTATTATCCAATACGAAAAACACAAATGGGTGGTCAGCTTTAAAAACCTTGTATGAGGATAGTCCTGTTATTTTCACACCGGTTGCAGTTGCTGCAGCCGCTTCTGTTTTATCTTCGTCCAATTCAATATAGGTTTTATGCAATACTTTAGATAACTGCACCGGTGCTTCTTTTGTTATTCCTGATAAGTCTGCCTCGCTGGTAAAAGCCGTTTTTAAACCCATACCTTTTAGCGCATCACTCAACTCAAAACTTGATTCCAGTTTTAGTTTGGGTAGGGAAAGTGCTGTTTTTACATAACACGTACTGTCTAATATTTCTTTAAAGAAATCAGTATTCATTTTTTTTTCAATTTCTTCGATGCCAAACAGCTTTTTAGGAAGAATTATACCGAATGACAAATCTGAATTTTGATAAGGCTTTGATATAAATTGAAACGCCTCGTTCTCAAAATATCGAAGACTCTCGGTCCTATTCATAAAATCAACTTTATATTGATGCTCAATGCTTGTAAAAAACGGAGCAGAAACTGTCTTTTGTTTGTCAAACCTGAGCAACCATTCTCCTTTAAAATAAACGGCATTAGAAATCATTAATTTAGTATCTGCGTCTATGTCCGAGTTACTTACAATTTCATTGATCTTGCGGTTTGTTTTTTCAGAAACCCACCCATTCATGTCTGAAACTGCCGCCTCCGTATTGGCAAATCCGGTTTGCTCGAAATCTGAAGAATATTTGTCTGACACTGACTTACTATATTCCCCTTCTACCACAAGATTTTTGTCCAACCAGATTGCATTCGAAACTTTAAGACCCGGGCAACTATCCGGTTTAGTTGCAAAATATGGTAAGGAGGTATTGTCCGAAAAACCTGAATGATTCAGATCTAATACTTTTTCAAACTCTTGTTTTGTTTTGTTTTTCGAACCTTCATAAGCCACCAAAAGTGCATAATATGTACTAAGCGGGGATATGATAAGATTTTCCTTTCCGACCTTTATGTCATGATA
>CAYWTT010000384.1:0-4432 GCA_964461245.1 uncultured Prolixibacteraceae bacterium
GGAACTGGCCGGTTACGGAATCCTGCTCTGGGGAAATATGAACGGAAGCTATTCCGAAGGAGCCATGGGATACAACGAAAACGCCAAGTCTGACCTTTCCTGGGGAGTCTATACCAGCAGGGGCTGGCAGCAACCCAACCTGGTCACTTATATGGAAAGCCACGATGAGGAACGTTTGGTATACAAATGTCTCAAATACGGCAAAACGGAAGGAAATTACAGTACCGGGCAGCCCGGCACGGCTCTTGAGCGGGTTGAACTAAGTTCCCTCTTTTTCCTGCCGCTGCCGGGACCAAAGATGATCTGGCAATTTGGTGAACTGGGATATGGCTATTCCATCAACACCTGCACAAATACCAGCCTGACCGCTGACTCCTGCCGGCTGACCCCCAAACCCGTGCGGTGGGACTATACGGGCGAGGCCAACCGTTATAAACTTTACAAAGTGATGGGACAGCTGAATTACCTAAAAACTAACCTGGAGGAGTTCTCCGGAGCGGCCTCTTTCACAGGAAGCCTCTCGGGAGAGGTGAAATGGTACAGGTTGAGTTACGGCAATAACCATGTGGCAGCACTGGGTAACTTTGCCACCTCAGCAAAATCAGTCACCATGAGTTTCCCCGTAACAGGAACCTGGTATGACTATTTTTATGGCTCCACCTATACGGTTACCAGCACATCCCAGAACATCACCCTTGCTCCCGGCGAGTACCTGCTTCTGTCCACACGGAAACTGGATGATCCTTTTACCGGGACATCCCTTGTGAAAATGCAGCCTGGAAATATTACCCTCTTCCCCAATCCGGCAACGGACCGGGTGATCATTTCATGTGATCAGCCGCTGGGACGGATCGAGATCAGGAACCTCTCAGGCCAGATGGTCTATTCCGGCGACTTCCCGGAGAAGAACAAGGCTGAAATATTCCTGGGTAAAAGGGTTCCGGGAATTTACCTGGTTCAGGTCATGAATGACGGGAAGAGAATCTCCCGGAAATTACTACTGTATTAACCGGAAGGTTTTTATTCCATGGGAGCAACGATTTGATTTCTTGGATGGCCACAATGTGAACCAATGCTAGGGTGTCGGAGGATACTATCATTTGCCGGCATCGGCAACTTTTTCCACCTTGCGGAACACCCTTAAAAAATTTCCACCCCAGATTTTGTAAATATCTGTGTCGGAATAGCCCCGTATCATCAGTTCGCGGGTGATATTGGGAAACTTACTTACATCCGGACAATCGGACAATCCGCCGCCCCCGTCAAAATCGCTGCCTATGCCGACATAATCGATGCCAACCAGCTTCACTACATGATCAATATGGTCAACGTAATCCTTCACTCCGGGCAAGGAAGCGGGGTACCGGGCTTCCAGCTCATCCCGCTGGCGCCGGAATTCAGCTTTTTCGGCTTCCGTGAGAGAATCCCACTTTCCGTAATAGATTTTTCGCAATTCGGCGATTTTCTTGTATCCTATGTTGGTGGAATCAGGATCTTTCACGTATTCGTCGAGCAGACAGATCTGTATTACCCCCCCTTTGGCTGCCAGTGCTTTGATCATGTCGTCCGATAAATTCCGTTTGTGATGGGCAATGGCACGGACACTGCTGTGGGAGGCAATGACCGGGGCACTGCTGACATTCAGCACATCATAAAACGATTTGTCGGAGATATGGGAAACGTCGATGATCATACCCAGGCGGTTCATTTCTTTCACCACTTCCCTGCCAAAGGGGCTCAGCCCGTTGTGTTCAGCTCCCTTGCCGTCGGTCGAAGAGTCGCAGATATCGTTATTAAACGAATGACACAGGGTCATGTAGCGTATTCCTTTTTTGTAAAACTCCTCCACCCGGCTTAAATCTTTGGCAATCGGAAATCCGTTTTCCATACCGAGATAAATTGCCCGTTTCCCTTTTTTTTCTATTCTTGCGGCATCATCTGCATTATATGCCATTTCAGCCAGGTCGTTGCATTTATTAACGGCTGAAAGTGTGGCTGTGATCATCTCATTGGCCAGGCTGTATGCTTCCCCGTAATTTTCGGCCGTGCGCTTTTTCTGTCCGGTAAACACGGCAAAGAACATGGCATCCAATCCTCCTGCCTTCATTCTGGGAAGATCCACTTTACCAGTGGCATTCCGTTTTCCTATGTCGGTTCCTTTTTCCACCATGTTCATGGGCGTATCACAGTGGGTGTCAATGGTCAGCGCTTTTTCGTGGACGGCCTCTACTTCGGCGGGGGTGGGTTTTTTATGGACTCCCCCGACGGACGGCCATGCGGGGAGAAGGATCAGCAGGCATACCAGCAGCAATGCCCTTTTAGTAAATAATCTATTGAGCCTGCTCCTAAAAGTTTCTTTAACCCCTGAATCCTTAAAAGGAGACCAAACAACTCGCTCATTTTCATTGATTCCTCTCGACTGAGGCACGAAAGAGTCAGAATCACTGAAAATGGTAAAATCATATTTTCGGAGTGGACTCATCTTTTCATGTTTTTTCCATTCATTTTTCAGGATGCTAAAAATATCGAAATTATTGTGATTTCAACGAGGGGTCTCCTGATTATTGAACCGATATATTCTCCGGTTTAATTGACGGTAACATTGGATTGCCATAAGGAGGGCAAGTCCATAAGAATCCGTTGTGATCCCTGAATTTTACTTCCCGTGATCCTCCACAATCTTCCTGGCAAATTCAGGAAGATCCTTGCCGTCAAAATTGCCGGAGCTCATCAAAAGTAGGTTTTTATTGCTCCAATCCGAATTGGAAAGCGCAAGGAAGAGTTCATCCGAATCAGTGGTCACCTGCAATCCGGGCTGGGCAAATCCTTCAAAAACCATCTCTTCGGTGATGGGCTCCAGTTTTTTGTGTTCTACTGTGAGCGGATTGAAATAGACAAAAGGGGTGTCGGCATCCTTCATGCAATGTTTATAGTGAGGCAAAAATTCCTTTTTCAATGAACTGAATGTGTGCAGCTCCATGCAGGCTACCAGTTTCCGGTCAGGAAACTGTTGTTTTACGGCCTTAGTCGTGGCGAGTAACTTGGAAGGCGAGTGGGCAAAGTCGCGAAAAACGGTGGTGGTCCCGTTTGCGGCAAGTACCTCCAGTCTGCGGGAAGCTCCCGAAAAGGTGGAGATAGCCCTGTAAAACCGGTCGCCGGATAATCCCAATGCAGCGCAGACGGCTTTGGCTGCCGATATGTTCTGAAGGTTGTGTTCACCGAATATCTTCAACGGCAGCTCGCTGTCTGCCGTTTTCAGACAGGTGATCTGGTCTCTTAATACGTACGGATGGGTGGTGTATCCCCGGGTTGTGATATGCTTCTGTCCGGCAGCGATTTCCCTTAGGACGGGATCCCCTTCATAGTAAAACAAGGTTCCCCCGGGTTCTGTCAGCCGGACAAATTCCCTGAATTGCTCCACATAATTCTCAAAGGTCGGGAATACGTTGATGTGATCCCAGGCAATGCCGCTCAGTAACCCGATGTGGGGATGGTAAAGGTGAAATTTAGGCCGCGGATCGGTCGGGGAGGAGAGGTACTCATCTCCTTCAAAAACGGCGATCTTTGAATCATGGCTAAATCCCACCATGGTTTCAAATCCTTCCACCTGTGCTCCTACCATATAGTCAAAAGACACTCCGTTTACGCGCAACACATGCATGATCATGGAGGTGATGGTCGTTTTGCCATGGCTTCCGCCGATCACCACCCGGAGTTTGTCTTTGGTCTGCTCATACAGGAACTCGGGATAGGAAAAAATCTTCAGGCCCATTGCCTGTGCCTTCCTCAATTCGGGATTGTCACTTCGCGCATGCATTCCCAATACAATGGCGTCAATCTCCGGCATGATCTTTTCAGGGAACCAGCCGTATGACCGGGGTAACAATCCTTGTTGAGCCAGACGGCTTCGGGAAGGCTCCACAATCTCATCATCGGAGCCGGTGACCAAGTACCCTTTGTGATGTAAGGCAATGGCAAGGTTGTGCATAGCACTTCCACCAATAGCAATAAAGTGAATCCTCATTTTTCATTCAGAAAAGCCAAATATAGCTTTTTGACGGCTTAAGGTATAAACCAAACTACAAATATATGTAACTTTGCCGTATGTTTGCCATTTTCCGTAATATGAGCCTATTGACCCGTTTCCTGGTTCTGACAGGGATCTTCACTCTTCTTTCGCTCATGCCGTCATGCATGGATGATAATCCTTCCCGTACCGACCATAATCCGGAGATTGACACTTTTGTGCTCATCCCGGCGGATCCCACTTCGGAAGATGAAGTCAATATGGTAACCTATGACTGCAAATACAATACGTTGGCTTCCGTCACTGCCAGAGGAAAGGAAATCACAGTGAAAAAAAGATTCAACAGCCAGTTAAAACAGCCTTGTGTGCTCCATCATGATACAATTCCGCTGGGGAAACTGAAGC
>CAYWTT010000385.1:0-4428 GCA_964461245.1 uncultured Prolixibacteraceae bacterium
AAATAAAATACCTGATAGCTCCTAACACAAGTTCTGCGCCGGTAAAAAGGGAAATTTATTGCAGTACCTTAACTTACCCAACAGCTAATAGTGGTTCGGGCCCTTTTTACAGCTCGAAGAAAGCAACGATCACCAACAATTCAGGCGAAATAACGATTACCGGATTGAATGCCAACACAAAGTATTACATAAGAGTTGGAGCAAATATTTCCGGAAAATCAATGAATTATGCTCCTCAAATTGAATTAACAACAGCCAGTAACTAATTAAATTCACTTACCAGGGAATAGCAATCCTATTCCCTGGTTAATCCTTATTTTATATGAAATCAATCGCTTTCATTTGTATTTTCCTGTCGTTGGGCTTCTTTGCTGCATCCCAAACAACCATCAATTTTATTAACTTCAAATCACCAATACTTTTTCAGGGAGATGAAAAATTTGCTTTTCGCGATCCTGCCGTGATATTCAGTAACAACACTTTCTATTTGTATTTTACGTTGTCGGAAAATTCATCTGACGGAGGGTACTATAATATGATTGCATACAGCAAAAGTACCGATTTGGTATATTGGACCTTCCCTAAAATAATAACACCGCGCGACCGGAATTTGAACTACAGTTCTCCCGGAAATATAGTACGACATAACAACGAGTGGATCATGTGTTTTCAGACTTACCCAACTCCGAATCTGGAAGTATTTGGAAACAATAAGAGCCGACTGTTCATTATGAGAAGCTCTGACCTGGAAATTTGGAGTGAACCAGAACTTATGAAAGTGAAGGGTAACACTGTTCCGGATTCAGAAGCCGGAAGAATGATTGATCCTTACCTCATTAAAGAAGAAAATGGTAAATGGTGGTGCTTTTATAAGCAAAATGGAGTTTCAATGTCCTATTCAACCGACTTACTTAACTGGACTTATTTCGGACACGCTAAGGCAGGAGAGAATGTAACTATCTTAAAACAGGGAGATGAATATGTAATGTTTCATTCTCCTGATAATGGAATTGGGGTTAAACGGTCAAAATCATTGGGTGAGTGGGGGAAAGACGAACAATTACTGTTTCTGGATCAACCAAACTGGAATTGGTCGAAAGGCCGAATTACAGCGGCAACGGTTATTGATCTGAAGAATGAAAATGGGATCAATAAGTATGTCATGTTTTTTCATGGAGATCAGGAAAATAAAGCATTAAATCTTGCGCATAGGGGAGCCAGTTTAGGCATTGCATGGAGTGATGACCTGATTCATTGGGATTGGCCGGGCAAGAAGTAGCAATTTAAAATCTCACTCTTAGAATTTAACCATGAAATTATCTCTTTTCATTACTTTTATAAACATTGCCAGTTTGTTAACTGCCCAGAATACTCAAGTCAAATACCTTTCAGGAACAGGAGCTGATAAAACTGTCAATTGGGAGTTTTACTGTTCGGCAGGAATGAACAGCGGGAAATGGACGACCATTGCAGTTCCGTCGTGCTGGGAGCAACAGGGATTTGGTGCATACAATTACGGGCACGATAAATTCGAGAACCGCCTCAATGAAACCGGAACATACCGTCATCGCTTTTCAGTGCCTGCCGACTGGAAGAACAAGCAGGTAAATATTGTTTTTGACGGGGTAATGACCGATGCTCTCGTAAAAATTAATGGAAAGCAGGCTGGCCCTGTACATCAGGGAGCTTTCTATCAGTTTAAATACGATATCAGTAAACTTCTGAAGCCTGGAAAGGAAAACCTGTTGGAGGTTTTTGTAAAAAAACATTCCGATAATCTATCGGTTAGCCGTGCCGAGCGCGAGGCCGATTTCTGGATATTTGGCGGGATTTTTCGTCCGGTTTATCTTGAAGCAAAACCACAGGAAAACATTTCAAGGGTAGCCGTTGATGCGCGTGCAAATGGCGATTTTACGTCGCATGTTTATCTTTCAGGATTAAAAGAAGCAGTAAAAATTATTGCTGAAATACAAACCTTGGCTGGTAAAACAGAAGTACAATTTGAAACGCCTGCCAATGCCCCAATGAGCACTGTTTCAGGGAAACTTGCCAGCCCGAAAACCTGGGATCAGGAGTTCCCAAATCTTTACAATGCAGTTTTTAAGCTGATAGATAAAAATGATAAGGTCATTCATCAAGTGAGTGAACGGATTGGGTTTCGCACAGTTGAGGTGCGCGAAAGCGATGGGATTTACATCAATGGAATTCGGGTGAAAATGCAGGGTGTTTGCCGCCATACATTCCACCCGAAACATGGTCGCACATCGTCAAAGGCGTTGAGTATTGAGGTAGTTAATTTAATGAAAGACATGAACATGAATGCAGTCCGAATGTCGCATTATCCGCCCGACAAGCATTTTCTTGAAGTTTGCGATTCGCTGGGCATGCTCGTGTTGGATGAACTTACCGGATGGCAAAAACCTTCGTACGACGATGTTATTGGCCGGAAATTGCTCGAAGAAATGATTGCCCGTGATGTTAACCACCCGTCAGTTATTCTTTGGAACAATGGCAATGAAGGAGGTGGAAACAATAACCTGAACGATGACTTTGCTGAACTCGATATTCAAAAGCGGAAGGTTTTGCATCCATGGCAGGATTACGACCTGACCAACACACTTCATTACATCGACTACAACTATTTGGCGCTCGACGGTTTCAGCAAACGGAAAGTATTTTTCCCAACAGAATTCTTACATGGGTTATACGATGGCGGACATGGCGCAGGATTGGACGACTACTGGAAAAGAATATGGGAGCATCCTCTTGCGGCAGGTGGATTTTTATGGGTTTTTGCCGATGAAGCTGTTGAACGGACCGACAAAAACGGAGAGTTGGACACCGATGGTAACCATGCTCCCGACGGAATTCTGGGTCCTTACAACGAAAAAGAAGGAAGCTTTTACACCATCAAAGAAATATGGTCGCCGGTACAATTTGAAAAGCGTTACATCACTCCTGAATTTGACGGAACTTTCAGGATCGAAAACCGCTATTTTTTCACCAATCTGAACAAGTGCACATTCAGGGCAGAATGGGTGAATTTTTCATCACCTGACCATCGCATTTCAGCAACAGTTAATGCAACTGAAAACCTGAAAATTGACCTTTATCCGGGACAAAAGGGATTCATTAAGCTTAATCTGCCTGAAAAATGGCAACAATACGATGCGTTGCGAATAACAGCTACCGACCAATACGGGCGTCATTTAAATACTTGGATCTGGCCGGTGAAATATCCTGAAGTTAAAGCCAATGAATTATTGACCGAATCTTCCGGAGAAAGACCAATGGTTCAGGAAACCGAGAAAGAACTGATTGTGAAAACCAACACATTAAGCATCTCATTCAACAAAAAAGATGGAACCATTCGGCAAATCAAAAGTGGCGACCAATTGAGCCCTCTTTCTAATGGGCCCGTATTTGTCAGCGGTGAAAAAAAGGTAAAACAAACGAACCATCGCTTTGTCAATAATCAGCTGATCATCGAGACGTTTCTCGACAATAACGACCAGATCAAATGGACTGTTAAAGGGAATGGGCTGATTGATCTGGAGGTAAACTATAATCCTGGGAACAATTGCCCGTTTGCGGGTATTACATTCGATTTTCCCGAAGAAAATGTCGGTGGAATGAAGTGGTTAGGCAATGGGCCATACCGGGTCTATAAAAACCGGATGAAAGGTGTTGAATTCGGTTTATGGGAAAAGGCGTATAACAATACAATTACCGGTGAATCAGGATTTGAATACCCGGAGTTTAAAGGGTATCATTCTGAAGTTTTCTGGGCAAAAATTGCAGGAAAGGGCAGTCCCGATTTTAAAGTTTACATCCATAGCAAAGATGTTTTCCTGCGCATGTTGACCCCTGCCGACCCGAAAGCTCCAGCCAAAACGAAGATAGAATATCCTAAAGGCGATATATCTTTCCTGCATGGCATCAATGCCATCGGGACAAAGTTCTCCGATGCGACATCTTCCGGACCGCAATCAAATCCGTATCAATTCAATCCAGCTAAAATTCATGGAGAAAAGCTGGTTATGAAATTGACTTTTGATTTCAGATGAAACCAACATGCCACGGTAACAATATTTAAGTAAATCGAAATTCGATATGTGTTTTATTAATAAATACAAATTCGTAAAAAGCGTCATTGGTAATTTTTATTGCTCTATATAGATTTTTTAACCTGAAGGAATTTACATTTTGCAAATGTTATTTATTTAAACGTACATTTGAACCTAAATCAAAATTACTGTTCCAAATTGTGACTGAGGATATTTTGAAAAAGGGAGATATGATAGCATTTAAACTTTTCTTTGAAAGTTTTTATCCGTCGCTATGTTTATTTGCAAATCAATATCTAAGAGACAAAGAAGTGTCACTGGATATTGTTCAGGATGCTTTCCTCTACCTCTGGAACAAAGA
>CAYWTT010000386.1:0-4372 GCA_964461245.1 uncultured Prolixibacteraceae bacterium
GGATTATTGCAGAAGCTGAAGGCTGTTTCGGATGAGTGGTTGCATTCGACACAACGACATGAAATCATTTTTTCGCAGGGCATGTTTGCATGGAATGAGCTCAAAAACCACACCATTATCACGGTGGAAAATTCCGAGGAAAAAGTGGTGGCATTTCTGAATGTCATCCCCGATTACGCTCCCGGCGAAGGGACATATGATCTTATCCGGAAAACCAACGATGCTCCAAACGGTGTTTTGGATTTTCTTCTGACCGAATTATTCAGTTTTCTGAAAACTCAGGGATTTTCAACAGTAAATCTGGGATTTGCCCCGATGAGCGGTATCGATGATCCGCATACGTTTCCGGAAAGGTCGATGAAAATTGCTTACGAAAAGATCAGGTCCTTCGCCCAATATAAAGGACTCCGGGTCTTTAAGGAAAAGTTTTTCCCTGTCTGGTACAACAAATACCTGGTGTATTCCGACGATTATGACCTTCTCCGGGTGCCCGCTGTCTTGACCAAAGTAATCAAACCTTCGCATGACTAAACGCAAGATCCTGGTGGTTTCAGGTGCCATGGCCGGCCTGATCGCTTGTTGGGGCGATTTCACCGCTCTTTTTATCGGGGGCTCAAGATACCCCGGATACAATCACCTGACAGATACCTGGAGTTCACTGGGAGCATCCTTAAGCCCTGTTTCAGATGGTATGTCCCTGTATTGGGTTATAACCGGTATTCTCTTTATCTGGTTTGCCGTTGGTTTCAGGTTTGCATTTTCTCCCGCTGACTCTTCTGTCAGAATGGCCGCGTTGCTGATTTTTTTGTATGGATTAGGCGAAGGTGCCGGCTCAGGATTGTTTAAGGCAGATCATGTGGGTGACTCACTGACATTTGCCGCGGAAATCCATAACCTGGTCGGAGGTATAGGCGTTCTTGCTCTGCTGATTTTGCCCCTGGTGATGCCCAAGATAATTCCTGACAGCAAATTCGCCGGATTTCATACCCTCTCCCGGTTAATATTTATCGCAGGATGTTTATGGTTGTTGCTGTTTTTGTCACGCTACCTCCCTTATAAAGAAAGCTTTTTTGTCAGGTATAAAGGTTTATGGCAAAGGTTGTTCGTGTTGAACAATTATCTTTACCTGACGGTCATCGCCCTGAGGATCATCCGTAATGAATGCAGTAAAAATGTTTTTGCAGGGAACAAGCACCAGTAACATAAATGTCTGGGCATAGCCTGCAATTTATCCATTTTTAAGATCTGTTACTCCAAATGCCTTAATTTTTGCCATTACTAAAGAGGCACGATAGTAATGACGTTTTCTTGCTTTTGCGTAATAATAAAACAGGGGTAATGATTTCAGAAACAAATGCGATCACCGCAGGTTTATCAAAATTGTGATGTCTAATGAGTAAATGTTTATAACATCAAAAACAAAAAATGAAGTTTAACGCTTAAAAATGGATGTTATGAAAGCAAAAAATCTCTTTTTTGCGCTGGCCATTTCCGGAACGCTTATTTTACCAGGTGCCTGTTCGGAAGGGAGTACCCGCATTGATGAAACCATGGAAGAATTGAAAAGTACGTCGGCACAACCCGGCTGTTGTGCTGTAGCCGGCACGATTACCGATGCTGAAGCCGCAGGATTGTTGTTTATGTATGAGGAGGAGAAAATGGCGCGGGATGTCTATGCACATCTTGCAACGCTTTACACGCTCCCTGTCTTCCGCAACATCACCAAAAGCGAACAGGTGCACATGAATGCTGTAAAAACCCTGATTATAGGTTTCAAAGTCGAGGATGGGGATATTCTGGAAAAGGGAGCCGGCGACTTTGTGAACAAAGAATTAAAAGCCCTGTATGCTGAATTAATCAAAAAAGGCAAGGTTTCCCTCAAGGCAGCCCTGGAAGTGGGTGTCCTGATTGAGGAAACTGATATTGAAGACCTTGAAGTACAATTGCTGGCTGTTACCAATCCGTCTGTAAAAAGAGTATACACCAATTTGCTTGCAGCCTCAAGGGTTCACTTAAAAGCATTTTCTTCAAAACTGTAATCAGGAGGGATAATCAGCCTGTTGTGAAAAAGGCTGCCATTTCCTGGCAGTCTTTTTATTTACCCTTTCCATTTCCCCCTGTTTACTGTCAGTTGTAATTTTCCCAGTTATACCCATGCGGCCAGGATGAACTTCATTTTCAACGGTTTCACACCTCTTTTCCCCTACTTTTTTCAATCTTCTGGCAGAATTCTGGCAAAAAGAAAAGAGTCACAGATTTGGACTTCTGTAACTCTTTCATTATCAGGGTGGAGAATATGGGAATCGAACCCATGACCTCTTGACTGCCAGTCAAACGCTCTAGCCAACTGAGCTAATCCCCCCTTTGACCGCCGTAGTCCCGGTTTTCGGGACGAAGGTGGTATGTCACCGCCGAAGCTTCAATGCACAAAATTTTCGAAAGCGGTTTCATTGTCCGCTCAACATTTTGAACTTCGGGCGACAAAGATAACAATATTTTTAATCAGCAATGGCTTGTGAAAACGAAATTTCACTTTCCCTCCTTTAAAATACTTCCCGGATTTCGGATCTGCCGGAATTCTGCATGCGAACAGGATACAAATAAAAAAAATGAGGGAAAATTGGTCGAAACCTCGCTATTCCAAAATTATTGGAATAAAATCTTCCTTCTCACGGTTTGTTCCTCTCTGCATATTTCCAGAATATAGATTCCTGGGCTAAGTCCGGGATGGATTTTCACCAGCCCGTTATTGCCCTTTATTTCCCTTGAAAACTTCTGCATTCCTTTTATATCATATATCTTAATTACATCAAAATCAGAAAGCTCTGCTGACCTGACATACAGATCACCGACAGCAGGTTGTGGATAAACCTTGATTTCCGGTTCTTTAATGACCGGAGCCAAAACACTGAGCTGAGAAACATCTATCTGACCGTAATTGCCACATCCATTGGCTCTGAAAACTGAACCAAAATAGGTTTTGGAAGAGTTGAAGGGAACGAGCGGATGAGCCGTCTCAGCATCTGAAATAAAATATTCCGGGAACCACCCATATTGGATATCAGGCGAAATCTCGTACCTGACTATCAGCCCGTTTCCCACTCCGACAGCGCAATGGTCATTAATAAACCGGAGATTGTTTACGGAAAATCCGTATGAACCCAGCAAGTTCGGCTCATTGAATTTCAAAGTATCCGTTATAAACCAGTTCTGCCCGCCATCTCCCGTGACAAGCACCTCACCAATCGAGTTCAAAACAAATCCGTCGTATTCGTTTTTAAAGCAAATGGTATGATAAGTCAACGCTTCCCATCTCGGGAATATCTTTTCCATCCAGGTTTTTCCACCATCAACGGTTTTTAAATACACGAACGGACCTAAAATATCCCCGGTTGCATAACCGATATTTTCGTTCACGAAGGTAAGATCAGCTATATCATGGAATTTATCATGCGGCACTTCCTGCCAGGTCTTTCCCCCATCCATCGTACTTTTAAAACCGCTGTAATTGTGTAACAAAAAGCCCTTCTTTTCATCCAGAAACAGGATCTTCTGGGCCCAATCATAATTAAGCGAAGAAGCTTCCCATGTTTTCCCTCCATTGGTGGTTTTAAATATCTGACCATAATCCGCAGCCATATATCCGGTGTTTTCATTTATAAACGACAGCGATTTGATGTCCTTTTGGGTCGGGGATTCCAGCTCCTCCCAATGATCTCCTCCATCCGAGGTTTTTAACAGGTAGCCCTGGTAACCTCCTGCATAACCGGTTTTAGAATTGACAAACTCAATATCATCTATCCTTGTTTCAATGTGTTGATTGACATGAAACCAGTTTTTACCACCATCCGTGCTTTTTATCAGGATGCCATAAGCCTCATATTGCCCACCTGCCAATAAGGTATCCTGATTGATTACCTCCACATCATGGTAGTAAACCATGCTGAATTCTTCCTTATCCATTCTCCAGGTTCCGGCATCGGTTAAGGCATGCAATCTTACTCCCGATGAGTTTTCCGGTATGGTGTCACAGCTGATAAAAATTCCGGGGGGTTGAATCTGAACAAAAATACTATCCGTAAAAATCTGACCGGTTGAATCTTCGGCAAATACCCTGAACCATACATCCCTGTTTGAATTAACTCTGACCCGGTTTCCATCTGATGAAATGAGCAGGTTTTTGGGTTCCCACTGATAACCGCTCAGCGTTGCCGGTTGATAATATCTGAAAAGTCCGAACAGTCCGGCTGCAAACAGGTTCTTCCGGTCCAGAATCTGAATTTCATAAAGATCGTCCCTGTTCTCTGTATATTGTTCCATCCATGATTTACCTCCATCTGCAGAGTACAAGATCGTTCCCAGGTTTCCAACT
>CAYWTT010000387.1:0-4372 GCA_964461245.1 uncultured Prolixibacteraceae bacterium
ACAAAACGGCGTCATCATTTGCCCTAATGAAACAGTTCTCAACTTTCAATCGAATGTTCTTGCCATTTCCGATTTGTGGGTGGTCTTTCCAATCCATATCAGACACATGGATTCCATCCGTATTGTTATTCCACCCAATAAGCTTTACATTGTTTATAATAATACTATCGTTGTCTCCTTTCGACTGAATCTTTAGCTGAAAATTACCTGCTTCAATACATGTAATTCCTTCTATCCTAATATTTCTTCCATCTTCAAATGCAATATTGGAAAGTATCCCTTCTTTAGGGTGCTGCCATTTCTGGTTTCCGGAATCAATAATACCTCTTCCTTTGATTGTTACATTTTCTAATGTTGATTTGCCGTATAGTGATCCTTTGAGGTAAGCTCCGGACTCAAGGTAGTAGGTTGTATTAGAAGTTAATGGATACCGCTCTCCAATATTGTGAATGCCCTTTTTAAAGATTACTACCCGTTCGGTGCTCTTCTTTTTTGGTTTTTCTTCTGGAGGATCAACAAAAATTAAAAGTGGATGATCCTTGTCGCCATTGATCTCTACCGAAACCTGCATCGGTTTTGTGAATTGAATATAGATGCATTGATCCCGGACAGTAAAGTCTAACTGATAAGCCAAAGGCCTTATTAGTAAAGACTCAATACTTATATTTTTAACAGTAATACGAACCTCAATAGTATTTTCTAATGGAAGGGAAACCCAGGAAACATCCTGCTCTGTTTTATTGGGATTTATGCTCTGATAAACAAAAGCCTCATTCCATTTTTTTTCCCCTTTATTTCTGAATTCCGCAACATATCCTTCAGATCCAATACATTGGTTCGGGTTTGGATCGGTTTTTGGCATTGTGAATGAAAGGGAGTGAATGGATAAAAATAAAAGCAGAATAGGGAAAATATTTTTCTTGAAATTCACAGGGCTAGACATATTTTGATCATTTAGTTTAGCAATTCAGTATTTAATAAAATATACAAGTTCCGCTTTGCTGAGAATCTCATAAATCACACCTGATTAAAGTTGAAAAAATGGAGGAGCGTTACAATGGCTCCTCCATTTTGATTTAGTTTTTCAAACCTCCATTTTTAATAATCAGTAATGATTAATCGTATTTATCTGTTATTTTAAATACCAGGGAATTTGGTTGATTCCATCGTATCCGCCATACTGATCATCAATTGCCTTTTTGTAGTTCTCCGGATTAGACACTTGTTCATCGGTTGGGTACTTCCATCGTTTAGGATATACTGTCTTATCATCAGGATTCATACTGGTAGCCGGATCCAAAGGAAAGACAGGATATCCTGTGCGGAGAACTTGAGGATAATTTCCGCCATTACCTTGGAGAAAATCGATAAGCCATCTCTGCATCCATATCTGTTGCAAACGCTCTGTTTTAGTTCCAGAGGTTGCATAAGCGGCAGCACCGGTAAAGTAATTGTCAATATAGTCTTGGGTAATAGCCATTCCATGCGTACCCGTAGCCGCAGAGGCTAAGTTCATGTAATATTGAAGCATTGCTTTTACCCCATTCTCGTAGTAATCCTTAGCGTTTCCGGTCACCCAGCCTTCTTCTATGGCTTCAGCAATGATAAAGCATTGTTCTGCATAGGTAAATTTAATCATAGGATCACCTGCTTTGGCAGCTATATAGCGTTTGTTTATCAAAGAATACTTGCCACTTTGATTGTTAAGGGCTAGAGCATCTGCAGACAATTCGGTAGGGGCGCCTTCATAAGCATCAAAATCATTTTCCAGTTTACCAGCGTCAATCAGGTATTGTGCTGGCTCTGCAAAATAAAACAATCTGCGATCTTTTAATCTTTTCAACTCATCGACCACTAATTTTGAAACAGCATGATATATCCTTTTATATTCTCCGTTCCAATAAGGGTGAGTTGAGTTTGGATTTTCAGAATATGCCAATTGAAAATTATCGGCGTTGCCGGTCATTAAATTATTTGCAGCTACAATCGCCGCGAAGCGAGCTTTTTGTTCTGAAGTAACCTTCTTGCTCATTGTCTGCAAAACTTTAAGCTGCATTGCATTACAAAGTTTACGCCATTTGGTGACATCGCCACCGAACATGATATCCCCGCCAAAATTTTTTCCTTCGGCAAAAAATGCCTCAGCAGCTTTCAAATCATTTAGCACAGCCACAAATACGTCTGCTTGTTTGTCATATTTGGGCTGAAAGATTCCTTCCTCTGCTTTTCCAGCTTCAGAATAGGGGACATCGCCCATGTCTAATGTAGCAGAAAAGCCGAAAGAAGCCTTCAGGAATAATCCTAGTCCTTTAAATGACGATTCAAATTGTGTACCCTTGGAGAGTTCAACCATCCGTTTTAGATTAGTTAACTTCTGGTAAGAACCAAATCCACCATAAGGCCAATAGGAATAATAATATTGGTAAGGATTGGGGTTTGTTTCCGTAAGAGCGGTGTGTTTACACCATAGGTTTGCTGTAGCGAAATCAGTTGGGTTAGGATTCCAAAACCTATATGTATCTTTCAATACTTGAGTCGCCAGCATTTCAGATGAAACAGTTGTTGCTGCATCTGGGTTGGTATTTAATTCCTCAAAATTGTTGCATGAACTTGCAACTACAAGAGAAATTATTGTCAATAATATGTATTGTAATTTTTTCATTGCTAAATGTTATTAAAATGTAAGTTTAATGTTGCATCCAAGGTATCTTACTGATGGATCTGAAAAATCTTCAATGCCTCCATCGGGGTCTGAATATTTAAAATCTTTTGCCCACAACAGTACATTTTGCCCAACAAAACTTACTGATGCTGCTTTGGCCTTCCAACCATTTAAAAATTTAGTTGGAACACTATAGGTCAAAGACAACTCACGTAGTTTTAAGAAAGTTTTGGAATAAGTATCCGCAGGACTTCCCGCACCGCCCCAAGCACTACTATTGTGCAAATCTATTGCATACTGTTGATAGGTGGTTGCAATGTCATTTGCTGCGTAAACACGGGTGTCACTTGTGATATTACCAACATTATCATAAGTAACGGCACCTGATACGACTTTTACCCCCTGACCTATAAAGTTTTTGGAACCTGGCGTAGCAACATCTTTTGCCCTAGCCTCGGTAACAGAGTTTGGATGAACTCCGGATTGCCACATATAACTTTCAGTTCTGGTATTCATAAGCCCACCAACTACACCGTCAAGAGAAAGAAACAAACTCAAGTTTTTATATCTTAAAGTAGAATTTGCACCCCAAAGCCAATCTGGGTCAGTCCAACCGAAATTTGAATCATATTGACTGTATTGGAGTCTTCCATTGTTGTATATAAGCTCACCGGTTTCCGGGACTTTTACAAAATCTCTGCTTACGAGAGCATCAATACGTTCACCTACTTTTACCCATGGTTTTTTACTTGAATAGGTCGCATCTAACTTGGTGTAATAGCGCGCAAAAGTTGACCAGTTAAGACCTAGATCCAACTGCCAATCTTTATTTTTAATTGGCGTACCATTAACTGTTACTTCCCAGCCACGACGAGATATTTCTTCATCAATGTTAATGTAATTGCCAGTATATCCGGAAGCTGGTGTCAGTGGCGCCGCTTTTAAGAAGTCGAACATTTTTTTATCGTAGTAGGATAAATCTACCATCAAACGGTTTTTAAGTACCATCCCTTGTAATCCGACCTCAAAAGTAGTTGAACTCTCAGGAAGAATGCCTTCACCATATAAGCTAGACGGAGGATTTGCCCCATTCAGGGTTCCCCAGGTACCGCTATTAATCGAGTACACACTATTGACTGTGTAAATTGCGGGTGGTGTTTTTGACATGGTCCAGGAACTTCTAACCTTCAGTAAATCAAGCCAGTTTTTTGTTTCTGGTAAAAGTTCTGAAATCACAAAACTCGATGCAACAGATGGATAAAAATAAGAACGGGTATCTGTTGGTAACGTTGAACTCCAGTCGTTACGACCCGTTGCTTCAACGTAAACTAATTTATTCCAGGAGATAGCTACGTGACTGTAAAGAGAATTTACCTGCTGAGCATAAGTGCTCTGAGATACATAGGCGGGATTTACCGATGCTTTTAGTGAGAAAAAACCGGGAACTGAAATACCCCCTACCGTGTTGGCATATATATTTTTATCTTGTTTATAGTATATGGTACCTCCTGCAAGATATTCTAACTTAAACTTACCATATGATGCATCTCCGGTTAGTAGAAGATCGTTGTTCATACTAAATCCTTGAGTTTGTCCTGTGTTAAATCCTCCAGTCCAAGCTCCATTCCAGGTCCATGGATTCCCCGGAATAGATGTGTTGCCCGTAGATAAATATGAACCCCATGAAATCCGTTGATCCCCCCGATCTAT
>CAYWTT010000388.1:0-4365 GCA_964461245.1 uncultured Prolixibacteraceae bacterium
CATGGAGCACGCGCAATCTTGGCCTCTCATTCAATTTAAACGGAAGATGCCAGGCTTTATCGAGTTTGGGTGGTGGGGGAAGTTTGCGGAAAAATTTGTTGTAGCTGTCTTCAAATTCCTCTTCTGAAATGGGTGTCCCCGGCAGTATAATTTTCCCCGGTGAGTTGATTGGTTTTCCGGACAAGGTCAGGTAGGTGTATAACAGTGATTTAAGATATTCCAGGGCACCTCCGCCATCGGTGAGAATATGAATGAACTCGACTGAGATCCTGTTCCGTTTTAAGATAATTCGGTACAGGGGTTCGTTCCTTCTTTTCAGGGCAAATGCAGTACAGGGGATTTCTTCCTCAACCTGAATACGTGGTGGTTGATGGTTAAACTCAAGAAAATGCCAAAAAAATCCGCTTCCCAGGGAGACACTGAAATAGGGGAATCTCTCCGAAGTTAAAGCTACGGCTTCCCTGATAACTGAATATTTCACGGGGTCTTTAAGCAATGCAGTGATCCTGAATACAGTTGTCAGGTCGTTTGAAATAATGGCCGGAAACAGTTTTGCCGCATTGTCAAGCTTCAACCATCCTTTTTCCTGAATAGATCTTATTTTATCAGTTTTTCCCATTAAATTCAAATCATTACCTGGTGTGTTTTTTAAAAAAAGACCAAATAAATTCACATGCATTGAAGTCTCTGCAGGTTTTTCCAATGATCTTTTCAGGTAGATACTGGAAACCACCGGGCCATGTATGTCCCCCTCCGGACACCACATACAGGATAACTTCACTT
This sequence comes from uncultured Prolixibacteraceae bacterium, assembly GCA_964461245.1. Classification (GTDB taxonomy): domain Bacteria; phylum Bacteroidota; class Bacteroidia; order Bacteroidales; family Prolixibacteraceae; genus UBA1413. Next base: position 784 of record CAYWTT010000388.1, read on the forward strand.
CCCTCCGTTTTATTGATGTATTGCTTACGGGTTACTTTTGTGCCATCTCCGGGTGACAGGTCAGGCAATTCCGTCACCACTGGTGTGGTTGAACATCTGTTCCGGTTAATCCAGAATCCGATTGTTTCATCCACCGACAGGACTTTACCCAGGTTTGCTTTAATTATCCCGCCGTAAATATTCCCTCCCTGGTATGGAACCAAAGGATCGTCGGTACTGTTGATGGCCATGACTGAAACCGGTCTGGTCATAGGGCATTGCGGGAAAAGCAGGTAAGGCATACTTCCGCAGACAGGAGCTATTGCAGTGATTTTGCGGGATACTTCACATGCCAGGCGGTACGACATGATGGCACCATTTGAAATACCGGTAACATAAACCTTGTCCGGGTCAGCGTGGTATTCTTTGACCAGGGTATCTATCAATGCAGAAATGAATCCGACGTCATCAATGTTTTCCCTGTGAGCCCTGTCGTTTGTTTCGTCATCCATTCTGCCGTCATTCCAGTTCATCTCAATTCCGTCGGGATATACCACGATGAATCCCTCTTGGTCAGACAGTTTGTTAAATCCTTTCCGGGTAAGAAGAATCATGCTTTTCCCGTTTCCACCCTTCCCATGCAAGACAATTACCAGCGGCATTTTTTCATAAGTATCATATGATGAAGCAAGGTGAATTCTGTAAGTTCGTTTCAGATTATTGTGCAACAGTGAGTTTTTCTGATCACTGGCAGTAGATGACAGACAGATAAGAAGGGCTATTCCGGCCAATAGACCCGTACCCCAAGACCGCACTATTTGAATGGGAGAATTGATTTTCCGCCTTACCATAACCGTCTGCTTTCGAATCTGGTTCCAGTGGGGCCAGGTTCTTTCCATTAGAATTTCGCTTCCGTTCATGCACAAAGATACGAATAACAATGCAGGCAACGGAATATTAACTCCTCAAATGTAAAGAGATTTTCCGGTGAAATTCCACAAGTGAAAATCAGTTTAATGTCGGGAGAAAACGGCTGTTCAAGCAGGAACCTGAACAACCTCGATCCCTAGATCATTCAGCTTTTCAATAAAATGGGGAGGAGCGTCGCTGTCGGTGATCACCTGGTCGATCTCTGTAATGTCGCAGATTTTAATAAATCCCCTCAGTCCAAACTTGGAGGAATCGGCCAATACAACGGTTTTCTGAGCCGCATTGATCATCATCCGGTTCAGGTTAGCTTCCAGGAGGTTGGTGGTGGTAAGTCCGAAAGTGGTGTCAAACCCATCCACACCGATAAATAACTTGCTACAGGAGAAATCTTGCATCATTTTTTCGGCATAGGGCCCTACGGCGGAGACTGAACTGTTTCTTAATATGCCGCCCAATTGGACCACTTCGATGTTTCTATCCTTTGCAAGGATGGATGCCACATTAACCGCTGCAGTAATCACGGTCAGATGGGTATTGGTCCTGATCTCCCTGGCCAGTGACATTACCGTAGTTCCGGAGGCTATGATAATCGTGTCGTTATCCGATATCATGGATGCGGCTCTGATGCCAATAGCGCGTTTTTTTTCGGCATTGAACTTTTCCTTTTCATTTACATGCCTGTCGTTAATGTAAGGATTGATCAAAATGGCACATCCATGGGCCCGGTACAACAGGTTCAATGATTCAAGATAGCTTAGATCCTTCCGGATGGTGACTTCAGAAACATTCAACTGGCTTGCCAGTGAAGCGACAGAAACTGAATTCTGCTTGCGCAGAATTTCCAGTATATTTTCATGCCGATCGTTTATATTTCCTGTACTGCTGCTCATGTTTTGCGAATTTCTAACTGCACGGCTACTGCCGATATTAAGGGTGCCCTAATATAGTGCTTTTTTGTTTTCGAAATGGAAAAAAGGTGGGAAATGAACAGGGATGTTTCAGAGAAGCTTTCTTATTCGAAATTCATTTGTTTATTTGTATCTTAATTTTATCAAAACGAAAGTAAAAAATGTAAAAATATTTTCGTATTTATAATTAAAACCCATATTTTAGCTTCGTTATTAAAATCACAAAATTACAATTAGAAAGCATAAACAATTTTATACCGTGAAACGAGAAGAATTAATCCAAAAAATTTCCAATCCATCTATTATCTGGGATATGGTAGTTATCGGAGGAGGTGCCACCGGGCTGGGAGTAGCCGTTGATGCTTCCCTGAGAGGTTATAAGGTAGCCCTGTTTGAACAGCACGACTTTGCAAAATGCACGTCCAGTAAAAGTACGAAGCTGGTGCATGGCGGGGTCAGGTATTTACAGAAAGGAGATATTGCACTGGTCAGGGAAGCTCTGAAAGAGCGGGGACGACTGAGGCATAATGCTCCTCATCTGGTGAAAAACCAGTGTTTCGTAATCCCGAATTATTCCTGGTTCGATAATTTTCTCTATACCTGCGGGTTGAGTTTTTATGATATGCTTTCCTGGGGAGGATTAAGACTGGGCAGGTCTTTGTTTATTTCCCGGAAGAAAACAGCGCGGTATTTGCCCACGGTAAAAACCAAAGGGCTCAAAGGCGGAGTTGTATATCATGACGGACAGTTTGATGATTCCCGTCTGGCCGTCAACCTGGCACAGTCCTGCGAAGAGAACGGGGGATGCCCGTTGAATTATACCCGGGTTACCGGAATTCTTCACGATATTGATGGAAAGGTATCGGGTGTAACGGTTAAGGATTTGGAAACCGGCAAATCCTATTCGCTGAAATCCAAATCGGTGATCAATGCGACCGGCGTATTTGTGGACGATATCATTCAGATGGATATGCCGTCAAATCATAAGCTGGTTAAGCCCAGTCAGGGTGCTCACCTGGTTTTTGACGGTTCATTTCTGAACAGTGACTGTGCGCTGATGATCCCTTCCACTTCAGATGGCAGGGTGCTGTTTGCTGTGCCTTGGCACGGTAAGGTGGTGGTGGGTACCACGGATATTGTCAGGGAGGAAGCTGAACTGGAAGCTGTCACCATGGAAAAAGAGATCGACTTCATTCTTCAGACGGCCGGCCTCTACATGACACGCAAACCGGAAAGGAAGGATATTCTTTCGATGTTTGCCGGACAAAGACCCTTGGCTGCTCCCAAAAAAGAGGGGAAAAATACCAAAGAGATCTCTAGAAGCCATAAAATCATAGTTTCGGAAAACAACCTGATTACCATCACAGGCGGTAAATGGACCACCTATCGCAGAATGGCGGAGGATACCGTCGACAGAGCCATCAGCCTGCAGCTGGTAACACCCAGTAAGTGTGTAACCAAGCATTACAAAATACACGGTTCCCGGCCCAATCCCGATCTTTCCAACCATCTATACGTGTATGGTTCGGATATGCCGGTGATTGAAAACATGATCCGGAATAACCCGGAAATGGCGGCTAAGATTCATCCTGATTATCAGTTTACCGTGGCAGAAGTGGTTTGGGCCGTCAGGGAAGAAATGGCCAGGACAGTGGAAGATGTGCTCTCCCGCCGGGTAAGGCTGTTGTATCTCGATGCCAACGCTGCCATTGAGTCAGCACCGGTAGTGGCAAAGGCAATGGCTTCAGCATTGGGATATGGTCAG
>CAYWTT010000389.1:0-4364 GCA_964461245.1 uncultured Prolixibacteraceae bacterium
ATTGAAACAGGAGAAGGAAACAAGATCCCGTTGTGGTTATTTGGTTTCCTTTATTAACCGTTAAAAATTAATTTATCATATAGAAAAAAGAACTAGTACTATGGCAAAACAAAAGAAATTCATTACTTGTGATGGTAACTATGCCGCATCGCATATCAGTTACATGTTCAGTGAGGTAGCCTGTATCTATCCTATCACGCCCTCTTCAACGATGGCTGAGTATGTGGATGAATGGGCTGCCAATGGTAAAAAGAATATGTTTGGGAGACCGGTCCGTCTGGCCGAAATGCAAAGTGAAGGTGGAGCTGCCGGAGCTGTGCACGGTGCATTGCAGTCGGGAGCCCTGACAACCACTTACACTTTGACATGCAAAGTGAAGGTGGAGCTGCCGGAGCTGTGCACGGTGCATTGCAGTCGGGAGCCCTGACAACCACTTACACCGCTTCGCAGGGATTGTTGTTGATGATTCCCAATATGTATAAAATTTCAGGTGAACTGTTACCTGCGGTTTTCCATGTCAGCGCCAGGGCACTTGCCAGCCATGCCCTTTCCATTTTCGGTGATCACAGCGACATATATGCTGCCCGTCAGACCGGCTTTGCCATGCTGGCAGCCGGTTCGGTACAGGAGGAAATGGACTTGGCAGGTGTTTCCCACCTTTCGACGTTAAAGGCCAGGGTACCCTTCGTCTCTTTTTTCGACGGATTCCGCACCTCGCATGAGGTTCAGAAAATTGAGGTGATTTCAATGGAAGACATGCTACCACTGGTTGATATGGAAGCCATAAAAGAATTCAGGCAGCGTGCCTTGAATCCGGAACATCCTGTTACCAGGGGCTCAGCTCAAAATCCTGATATTTTCTTCCAGGCTAGGGAAGCAGCCAACCTGTTTTATGAAGCTGTGCCCGATATAGTAGAAGGGTACATGCAGAAAATTTATCAATTGACCGGACGGGAATACCATCCTTTCTCCTATTACGGTGCGTATGATGCCGAGAACATCATTGTAGCCATGGGATCGGTTACCGAAACCATCCGGGAAACCATCGATTACCTGATGAAACAGGGCAAAAAGGTTGGATTGATAGCCGTTCACCTGTTCCGTCCTTTCTCTTCCGCCTATTTTTTCAAAGCCTTCCCCGCTTCCGTAAAACGGATTGCAGTGCTTGACCGTGCCAAAGAACCCGGAGCTGAAGGTGAACCGCTGTACCACGACATCAAATCGGCATTTTATGCCACCGGGCGTACTCCCCTGATCGTGGGCGGTCGTTACGGTCTCGGATCCAAAGATACCACCGCCGCTCAGATCCTGGCCGTGTATGAAAATCTTGAGATGGCAGAACCTAAAAATGACTTTACGATCGGCATCATTGACGATGTGACTTTCAAATCGTTACCGATGAAAGAAGAAGTCGACCTGGCCCCGGAAGGAACTTATCAGGCTAAATTTTACGGGCTTGGATCAGATGGTACCGTAGGGGCCAATAAAAATTCAATCAAGATCATCGGTGGATCAACCGATAAATATTGTCAGGGTTATTTCCAGTATGATTCTAAAAAGTCAGGAGGTTTTACCTGTTCGCACCTTCGTTTTGGTGACAAGCCGATCCGTTCGACCTACCTGGTAACCACTCCCGACTTTGTGGCCTGCCATGTACCGGCTTATATCAACCTTTATGATGTACTCAAAGGGCTTAAGAAAGGGGGTTCTTTCCTGTTGAATTCCATTTGGGATGAAGAAGAAACCAAACGGCGTTTGCCTGATCATATGAAGAAGTATCTTGCTGAAAATGAGATTAATTTCTACATTATCAACGGTACGAAACTGGGAGTGGAACTTGGTTTGGGCAACCGTACCAATACCATTATGCAATCTGCCTTCTTCAAAATCACCGGAGTGATTCCTTACGACTTGGCAGTGGAAGAGATGAAACATGCCATTCTGAAGACCTATGGAAAGAAAGGGGAACAGATTATCAGCATGAATTACGCTGCAATTGATGCCGGCGGACAGCATGTAACCAAAGTGACAGTTCCTGCTGAATGGAAGAAAATCGTACTGAAAGGGGAAGAGAAAGAGCAACCTGGTCGTCCCGAATATATCACCCGCCTGGTAGATGTGATGAATGCACAGAAAGGGGATGATGTTCCGGTATCATCTTTTAAAGGTTTTGAAGACGGCACCTTCCTTCCCGGAACAGCGGCATATGAAAAACGGGGTACTGCTGTGACTGTTCCCGAATGGGTACCTGACAATTGCATACAGTGTAACCAGTGTGCCTATGTGTGTCCTCACGCTGCCATCCGGCCTTTCCTGCTTGATGAAGCTGAATCAGCTGCTGCTCCGGCAGGTATGGCCCTCCGGCAGGCTACACCGGCCAAGACCTTTGGCGGGCTGAATTTCCGCATCCAGGTAAGCGTGCTCGATTGTACGGGATGCGGAAACTGTGCCGATATTTGTCCGGCCAAAGAGAAAGCGCTGGTTATGCAACCGCTCGATTCTCAGAGGGTCCAGGTCGAAAACTGGGAGTATTTGTTCAATAAAGTGACGCTGAAAGAAAATGTTGTTGACAAAACAAAACTGGTGAAGAACACTCAGTTTGCCCAACCTCTGTTTGAATTCTCGGGCGCCTGTGCCGGATGTGGTGAAACGCCCCATATCAAGCTGATCACCCAACTTTTCGGAGAGAGGATGATGGTGGGAAATGCCACCGGTTGCTCTTCGATTTACGGAGGTTCCGCTCCTTCCACTCCCTATACAAAGCATAAAATATCGGGACATGGTCCTGCCTGGGCCAATTCACTCTTCGAAGACAATGCCGAATATGGATTCGGGATGGCCGAAGGGGTTCAGGCTCAGCGTGACCGCATTACCATGATCATGGATACTGCTTTGCAGAACGGAATTCCCGAGAATGTAAAAGAGGCATTCTCAAACTGGCTGGAATCGAAAAATAACGCCGATGCTTCTGTCAAGGCTTCTGCAAAGGTTGTTGAATCTTTGCAGGGCATTTCAGAAAAATATGCAGTTGAAATCCTCGGACTGAAACAATACCTGGTAAAAAAATCCATTTGGGTATTTGGTGGTGACGGTTGGGCATATGATATCGGTTATGGTGGACTTGATCATGTGATGGCCAGCGGAAAAGATGTGAACGTACTGGTGCTGGATACCGAAGTATATTCAAATACGGGCGGACAGTCGTCCAAATCAACCCCGGTAGGCGCAGTGGCAAAATTTGCAGCAGCTGGTAAAAGGATCCGTAAAAAGGATCTGGGTGCCATGATGCTCTCCTATGGTTATGTATATGTGGCCCAGGTATCCATCGGGGCAAATCAGTCACAGTTCCTGAATGCCCTGAAAGAGGCTGAAAGCTACCCCGGTCCGTCACTTATTATCGCCTATTCGCCCTGTATTAACCACGGTTTACGCGACAGTATGGGAAAATCGAACGAGGAAATGAAAAAAGCCGTGGAAGCCGGATACTGGACCCTCTTCCGTTACAATCCGCTGCTCGAAGCCGAAGGTAAGAATCCTTTCCAAATCGACTCCAAGGAACCCGATTGGTCAAAATTCCAGTCCTTCCTCAACGGAGAAGTACGTTATACTTCTTTGAGAAAGTCCTTCCCCGATGTGGCGGATGAGTTGTTTAAAGCTGCCGAAGAGAATGCCAAATGGCGGTATAACTACTATAAGCGGCTGGCTGCCATGGATTTCAGCAAATAATGCATTTATACAATCTTTATACTGAGAGCTGCTCAATTGAGCAGCTCTTTTTTTATATGTTAAATTATTGTACGGTTTTTATGAAAAAAACTGAAAAACCAGAATAGTTTTTTAATTTTGCAACCCTAATTCAGGATCATTGGATACAAAAGAAAAAATATTAAGGCGGTCAGTTGAACTTTTCCAGATGATGGGAATGAAAAGCCTGACCATGGATATGATCGCTGCCGACCTTGGCATCTCCAAGAGAACCCTTTATGAGTTATTCAGGGATAAGGATGAGCTGATGCTGCAGACGATCGAATTCTGGGTTAAACAAAATAATATAAAACATCTGGAAATGATCAGCCAGACTGAAAATGTAATAGAAGCAATTTTTGTAATTATTGAAGAAACCCACAGACAGATTACATCATTAAATCCGGTCATTTCCCAGGATATTAAAAAATACTATGTCCGATTGTGTGCTTCATGTAATTCCAACCGTGAAAAGTATAAGGCATTTTTAGTTCCTTACACGTTGCTTGACAAAGGGATTAAAGAAGGAGTCTTCCGCAGTGATCTGAAAATCGATGTGGTGGATTCTTTTATTTTTGAACTGATCGGGATGTTTCATAGAAGTGAAGCGATCAGGATAT
>CAYWTT010000390.1:0-4359 GCA_964461245.1 uncultured Prolixibacteraceae bacterium
CCGGGTAATGGGCTCCTTTTCGACTAAAATGGCCTGGCAATCGGTCAGGGCAACGGCAGAGTAGCTGAAAGTATTCCGGTTGAAAATCCCCGAAAGCCCCACAAACTCTCCCGGGCGGATGATACGGAGATTGAAACTTCTGGAGCTGTCCCCCTCCAGGTATTGTTTGGCCCACCCGGAGAGGATAAAGAGAATATAAGAAGCAAAGGCTCCCTGTTTGGTCAGGTTATCCTCTTTCCGGAAGAGCACCTGGGTTTTGCTGTTCCTGACCCACTCTGCCTCTTCGGGCAACAAAGCCTGAAAACAGGGGGCACTGATATCACAGATATAACCGGCGTCGGTTTCCAAAATGGTTTTCATCCTGTTTTGTTTTTGATCCGGTAAAAATAATTCAATCTGCATCATAAAAAAAGTTGTCGCACATCAATCGTTTCCTTGTTCCGGTCGGGGCACGAATTCTTGGTTTGTGCAAGGGGTCTGGCTACTTTTGCATCATGAATAACAAAATAATATTTTAATCTGATCATTTATGCAAACCACACTGATCGTAACCGGACTCCTGATTGCCATCTTCCTCATTTTTCGCATGATCGCCATGGCAAAGATCAAAAACACGCCCCTGGCTGCCAACCATGAGAAAGTGCTGATCCTTACCGAACAGAATTTTCGCCACCAGACCAGCAATAAAGTGGTGCTGGTTGATTTCTGGGCTGAATGGTGTGCTCCCTGCCGGATGATGGCTCCTGTTTTAAACGAGGTGGCGTCGGAACTGAACGGGAATTCGTTTGTCGGCAAGGTCGATATTCAGCAATACCAATCGCTGGCGGGCCAATTCAGGGTGAGAAGCATCCCTACCCTGATACTTTTCAGGAACGGGGTGGAAATCAAAAGGTTTGTGGGAATCAAATCGAAGGATTTTCTGCTGAAGGAGATTGCCAAAGCAGGATGATGAAAAGAAAAAATCAAATTAGGTTTAACCATAATATGAATACCATGAAAAAGATAACAACCTTTTTTTTGATACTATTTGCTATATCATTAAGCAGTTTCGGACAGACAAGCGGGAACAACGGCACGGTGATCCATCTGACCAACGAGCAGTTCAAGAAGCTGATTTTCAACTATGAGACCAGCAAGGAGTGGAAATACCTGGGCAACAAACCTTGCATCATTGATTTTTATGCCAGCTGGTGCGGTCCCTGCCGGATCATGTCGCCCCGTCTGGATGAAATTGCCAAAGAATATGCGGGCAAGATCATCGTGTACAAAGTGGATACCGAGAAGGAACAGCTGCTGGCGTCCAACCTGGGGATACAAAGCCTGCCCACCCTTTTGTTCATTCCGAAAACCGGAAAGCCCCAGGGTTCGCTGGGTGCCATCCCGAAAGAAAGCCTGGTAAAGGCCATCCGGGAAGTGCTGCTGGTCAACTGAGGGTCAGAAAGAGTTGCCGGTTATCAGCCTGCCCGAACAACGCAGTTGGGCGGGCCTGTCCGGATGACGCAGGAAGAAGGGGTCCACCACCAAGACGCCACTTTGTGATTTTAATTTAACCACAGATTACACAGAGTTTAACACAGAGGAGACTTTTATCTTAAATCTCACTCAAGCAACCATTGAGCAGATGATCTTAAAACTATTCTCTCTGAGGTAAAATGGCACTGTCTAACCGCAGAAGCGAGGTAAAAAAGGATTTGCTTTTTTTGATTTTCATCTCGGTGTGAATCTGTGTCTTCTGTGGTGAAAAACGCCTATTGTGTCCTACTGTGCCTATGTGGTTAAACAGGCCTTAAGCTCCGAAAAACGCCCTTATCTGGCTGATGATGTAGTCCTGCGTTTCATGGGTTATTTCCGTGTCGAGGGGAAGAGAAAGCACCTCTTTGCACAGGCGGGTGGCGTTGGTGAGTAGTCCCCCGGTGCGGGTGATGGGGGCAAAGGCTTCCTGGTCCTGTAAAGGCCGGGGGTAGTATATCATGGAGGGGATGCCCCTTTCGGCCAGGTAGCTTTTCAGCTCATCTCTCCGTCCGCCGGTCACTTTGAGGGTATACTGGTGGTATACATGCGTCGACCAGGGTGATTCCCGGGGAGGGATCAGTCCGTCGATACCCGTGAGATTCCGGGTATAGTATTGGGCAGCCTGGTAGCGGTGGGCCGCATACTGATCGAGGTATTTCAGTTTCACATCGAGGATGGCAGCCTGGAGTGTGTCGAGGCGGGAGTTGCATCCCAGCACCTTATGGCAATATTTTTTCTCTTGTCCGTGGGTGGAGATCATCTTCAGGAGGGTTGCCAGGGTATCCGATTGGGTGAACATGGCTCCCCCGTCGCCGTAAGCTCCCAGGTTCTTGGAAGGGAAAAAAGAAGTACAGCCTATCTGTCCGATGGTGCCGGTGTGTTGTTTCCGGCCGTCGGGGAAGGTATATACAGCCCCCAGCGCCTGGGCATTGTCTTCAATCACAAAGAGGTTGTGGCTTCGGGCCAGCTCCGTGATCTCCGCCATGGGGCAGCTCTGACCAAAGAGGTGGACGGGAATGACGGCTTTGGTTTTGGGGGAGATAGCCGGGGCAATATGGGCGCCCGTCACGTTGAAGGTGTCGTAATCCACATCGACCATTACCGGGGTGAGTTTCAGGAGTCCGATTACCTCGGCAGAGGCCACGTAGGTAAAGGCGGGGACGATCACCTCATCGCCGGGCTGGAGTCCCAGGGCCATCAGGGCGATCTGCAGGGCGTCGGTGCCGTTGGCGCAGGGGATCACATGCCGCGAACCGGTATAGAGGCGAAGGTGATCCGCAAATTCTCCCACCTGCTTCCCCTGAATGAATGCCGATGAGCGAATCACCTCCCCGATGGCGGTATCAATCTCCTCCTTGATCTTCATATACTGCCCATACAGGTCCGACATGACTATTTTCCTTTCCATACTTCAGCTTTTATAACCGATAAATGAACAGACAACTTACTTTATCTTTTGTCTTTACGCTTTTTGCGCTGTGCTGCTATTTGCCTCGGCGACTTTCCTGCGCTTATGATTTTTTCCATTGTCGCCATATCCATATCCATAGCCATGGCCGTAACCATAGCCATACCCATAGCCATACCCGTAGCCATACCCGTAGCCATAGCTCTTGCCGTAGCCCGGGTAGATCCCCTTCCGGTGGGTGATGGCATTGACCACAAGTCCCACACCACGCAGCTTATGGACTTTCAGCTCATCCACGGCACTCTTCAGGAAACTTTTATTGGTGACCCCGTGCCGGACCACGAACAGGGTGGCATCCAGCTGATCGGTGATCTGGAACAGGTCGGTCACATACCCTATCGGCACTGTGTCGAGGATGATCACCTCATACAGGTTTTTCAATTCTTCAAGCAACAGGCCCAGCCGTTTGTCCATCAGCATCTCACCCGGATTGGGAGGGATCGGTCCGGCAGGGATCACGTCCATGTAAGGATGCTTGGTGTGGTAAATAATGTCCTCCACCTTTGCATTGCCCATGATGTAATTCACCACCCCCAGGTCGGAAGGGATGTTCAGCACCTCTTTGTATCTCGAGTTCCGGAGGTCAAGGTCCAGAACCAGGGTCTTCTTTTTGGTCAGGGCAAACGAGGAAGCTGTGTTGAAGGCTGTGTAGGACTTCCCTTCCTTGGGCGCGGTGGAGGTCACGGCGATCACCGGATTCTCCTTCCCTTTGGTCATCAGGTTGAGCTTGTTGCGCAATCCCCGGTAAGGTTCGGTAGCCGGACTGTTGGGTTTGTCGAGCACCAGCGTAGGGGTATATTCCTTCGCATCGTTATAGAATACATGTCCCACCACCGGCAGTTTGGTCACCGATTCGATATCCTCGTTCGACAACACCTTGTTGTTGAAGAAATCACGCAGCATAATCACGCCCACGGGCAGTAAAAGACCCAGCATAAAGGCAATCATGTAATTCTGCATCTTTTTGGGCGAAATGGCCGGTCCCGATTTGGCTGCTTCAATGATCTGTCCGTCGGGTACGTTGGAGGCCTTGGCGATCTGCGCTTCCGACATCTTCTGCATCAGAAAGGTGTAGGTTTCGCTGTCGATGGTGTATTTTCGTTCGATGTTCACATAATTCCGTTCGGTCGAAGGCAACAGCCTTACCCTAGACTCATACGACCGGATCCTCGAATTGATATCGTTCAGGGCAATCCGCAACTGGGCCATCATGCTGTTGGTGTTCTCGATCAGCGAATTCTTGATGTTCTCGATCTGGGCATTGATCCGCTTCAGCGTGGGATGCTCCGGGTTCCGGATGGTGGTCATGCTTGAGGATTTTTCCACGCTCAGCTTGTTCAGCTGAAGGATCAGGCTGGCCAGCAGCGGATCTTCCACCC
>CAYWTT010000391.1:0-4340 GCA_964461245.1 uncultured Prolixibacteraceae bacterium
GCGGAATTTGCTGGACGCCGCCGTTCCGGGTCAGGATTGATGAATACCTGTACACAGGTGAAAATAAACTTGAAATTGCAGTCACCAATACCTGGCAGAACCGGTTGATCGGTGATCATGCCCTTCCGGAAGAGGAAAGGATTACATGGACCACTGATCCTTTCCGGCTTGGAGGAAGGGCTTTAAAACCGGCAGGATTGACAGGACGGGTGATGATCACTCAGGAATAAGTTGAAGTAATTTTGAAGAAACCGTTTAAATGGAAAGTTCCTTTTCTCCGAATTTGAGTTTTATATTCATATTCCTGACTTATTTTTACTTTCGATAACTCCTTCATGGGGTTATCTATTTATTTTGCAAAACAATTTGCCATACTATGAAATACCGACTTGCCCTTATCCTGACGGCTTTGTCCGTCTTACTTTTTACAATTACTTCCTGCACCACTCAAAAATTCCGCATCATTTCGGCCTCCTGCAACAATATATCCGAACCCCTCGGAATTTCACAAAATGAGGTGACTTTCAGCTGGAAAATGGTCTCCCCGAAGAGGAATGTGATGCAAACTGCCTATCAAATTGTCGTTTCTGAAGACGGGAAAAAAGGGAAAATCTGGAATTCCGGAAAGGTGGCAAGTGACCAGTCGATTCTCATCCATTATGCAGGACCAGCATTAAAGGCTGGAACAAGCTATTTCTGGAAAGTAAGAGTCTGGGATAACCAGGGTGATGAATCCGCCTGGAGTACATCCAACCGATTTTTGACCGGATTATTTACGGAAACTGATTGGTCGGGAGCCAAATGGATCGGTTGCGACGAACTCGATTCATCCAAACGGATTGTCCCGGGTGTGCATGCGCCCGGTTCCCTTCCGGAGTGGAAAAACAAACCGAGTGGTGACCACATATTACCCCTGTTGAGGAAAGAATTCACTGTGAAACCTGGCCTTGAACGGGCATTGGTATTTGTCTGTGGACTTGGGCAATATGAACTTGATCTGAACGGGGAAAAAGTGGGCGACCATTTTATGGCTCCGGGATGGACCCATTACGACAGTCTCTGTTTTTATAACGTGTACGACGTTACCGCCGATCTGAAGCCCGGACGGAACGCGTTCGGAATCTGGCTGGGAAATGGATTTTACATTATTCCGAATACCCTTTACCGCAAGCTGATCACTGCATACGGAAATCCAAAGATGATCCTGAAAATGGATCTTTCGTATAAAGATGGCAGCAAGGAGACCCTCACCAGTGATGAAAGCTGGAAGACCACTGCCAGTCCTGTTACTTTCAGCAGCATCTTTGCCGGGGAAACCTTTAACGCGGCGCTGGAGCAGGATGGATGGAACAAACCGGAATTTGACGATACTGCCTGGCAGCCTGCCAAAGTGATGAGAAGACCCGGCAAGCGGCTGGAAGCAGAAGATGACTACCCGGTTAAGGTCATGGAACAGATCGACGTGAAAAGAATCCTGTCTACCGACAGTTTGGATACCCAGTATCTATATGATTTCGGGCAAAATGCCTCCGGAATTGTGAAAATAGAGGTAACCGGCCAAAAGGGTGACACTATCAGGCTGGTTCCTGCTGAACTGATCGATGCAAGGGGAAATCCATTGCAGGGAGCAACAGGAGAGCCTTTCTGCCTGACCTATATCCTGAAAGGGAGCGGCACGGAGATTTGGTCTCCATGGTTCACTTATTACGGTTTCCGGTATGTTGGTGTGAAAGGAGCAGTTCCGGATACCCTTTCTACTCCCTCTTTTTTACCGAGAATCCTTAAAATGACTTTGCTCCATACTCGGAATTCTTCTCCTGAAACCGGATATTTCCACACTTCTGAAGATCTTTTTAACCGGATCAGCCACCTGATCCGGTGGGCCATTAAAAGCAACCTTCAAAGCGTAGTGACCGATTGTCCCCATCGTGAAAAACTGGGATGGCTGGAGCAGACTCACCTGATGGGTAACAGCATCCATTATAACTTTGACATCTGTGCTTTATACAAAAAGCAGATCAGGGACATGAGGTTTGCCCAGTTCGCCAATGGAATGATCCCCACCATTGCCCCGGAATTCACCCGTTTTGCAGGCGGTTTCCTGGATACCCCTGAGTGGGGGAGCGCCGGTGTTATCCTTCCCTGGCTGGTCTATCAGTGGTATGGCGACCGAAAGGCCCTTGAAGATGCCTGGCCAATGATGACGCGTTATGTGGATTATCTTAAGTCAAAATCAAAAGATCATATCCTGGATTACGGGTTGGGAGACTGGTACGACCTGGGACCTGATTTTCCGGGATATGCCCAGCTGACGCCGGTAAAACTGACAGCCACAGCCATCTATTATTATGATGTAAAACTGATCGGCGAAATGGCGCGTATTTTGGGAAAAGAAGAAGATCAAAAAATCTACGGAGACTGGGCTGAGGAGATCAAAGACGCTTTCAACAGGGAGTTTTTCAATCCGCAGAGTCGCATTTACTCCACTGGAAGTCAAACGGCTATTTCCATGCCCCTGGTTGTGGGCCTGGTGGATGAAAAATACAGGAAAGATGTTTTCCAAACGCTGATTGAATCGGTTCAACGATCGGGTAAAGCCCTGACAGCCGGAGATGTGGGATTTCATTTCCTGGTAAGAGCGCTGAGCGATGGCGGAGCGGGAGAGTTGCTATACGAGATGAATGCCCGTGATGATGTGCCCGGGTACGGTTTTCAGCTGAAGAAGGGAGCCACCACCCTGACTGAGTCGTGGGCTGCTCTGGAGAGGGTTTCCAATAACCACCTGATGCTGGGGCATCTGATGGAGTGGTTCTACGCCGGGTTGGTCGGCATTGAACAGACCGATTCTTCCGTAGCCTTCAGGGAAGTCAAAATTGCCCCTCAAATGGTCAAGAAAGTCGGGGAAGCAGGAGCAACCTTCGAATCACCTTACGGCAGGATAGCATCTCACTGGAAAAAGACAACCGAAGGATACGACCTGGAAGTTGAAATACCAGCCAACACAGCCGCTTTGGTTTATCTTCCCTTTACAGAAGGGAAAAGGCTTACGGAAAGCGGTAAATCCCTGCCGGAAAAATGGATTGCCGGCAATATATCCAACCAGATTATGGTCAGGATCGGTTCAGGGAAATATCATTTTACCCTTCAACTTTAAGTGGAGTCTCATGCATCCTTTGACGGAATATTATTCCACGGTAACCATAATTCGATGGTAGCGGGTCAAAGGGCATATCCATGATCGGTCACTGCCAGGATAATGTGTATGGTTCCGATGCCGTGAGCCGTCACGCGATGGGTGGGTGCCTCAAACCAAGCCTCAGACTGGTCGGAATTCCTGATCTCAGGGGATCGCCAGAATATATTTCGCATGTTTCTCCCTGGAATTCATAATCCGTTGGTTTGATTATACTAATTCAATATTCCAAACACTTTGACCCCACCCAGGGCCATGGCATCGTTGCAGCACAGGACACCCTCCACATCCGGGTAATGTTGAAAGAGCCTTTCAAAGCCTTTTTCAGTCTTAGCGGTTTCCCAATCAGCAGGTTCAGAAGCAATCAGTTGAAGCCGGTGTTCAGAGATGGACCGGAAGTCCCGGTTGTTATCAGCTCAAAACTATTTTGTTGTTGGGCGTATGCAAGGACTCCTTTTTCCATCTACCGGAAAAAGTCGGCCTGCAGGGACTTCATCGCCAAACCTAATACTGGCTTATGTTTTATTGGATTTGACTGGATTTATTCAAATTTAATCCTCACAATACGAATGTTTTCCCTTTTTCCAACTTTTTCTCAATCATCTTCCCGTTTATTTTCACTTTCAGGGGCTGTCCTGCCAGGGAAGTGATTTTAAGCATGGTGACGGTGCAGTTTTCCCAGGTCATGTCAATTTCAAATCCTCCCCGGGCGCGGAGCCCCTTGATGCTGCCATTCTTCCATGCCGCAGGCAGGGCTGGGAGAAGATGAATATATCCCTGGTGGCTCTGCATCAGCATTTCGACAATTCCTGCTCCTCCACCAAAATTGCCGTCGATCTGGAACGGAGGATGGGCATCAAACAGGTTGGGGTAGGAGCCTCCGTTGGTTTCCCGGGTTGGATCATTGGCCGGAGCCAGCAGCATATTAACCAGTTTCAAGGCATGTTCTCCATCCTGGAAACGGGCCCAATAGTTGATTTTCCAGGCCAGGCTCCAGCCTGTTGCCGGATCACCCCGGTATAAAAGTGATTGTCTGGCCGCTTTCATCAATTCAGGTGTTGCATCCGTGGTAATCTCACAACCCGGATAGACGGCCCACAAGTGGGAAACATGACGATGCTTGTTGTTGATATCATCCGTGTCTTCC
>CAYWTT010000392.1:0-4335 GCA_964461245.1 uncultured Prolixibacteraceae bacterium
TTCCGCACTTGTCCTGCGGATTTTTTATGAATCTCCTATGAAAATTTTAAGGAAAATAAAGTCCCACGCTAATAAAATTTTCGCGTATTTGTCTATCTTTTCTATGTTAGCCAATACATTGGCTCCTCTTGCAGCGGTGGTTCCTTCGTATGTGTACGCAGAGGATACAGGTGCGCCTGATGAGGTTTCTACAAGTTCAGAAGATGGAGATAAAACAGCGGAAGGACAAGATTCCGTTGATGGGCAAACTGATGAGGATGAGAAAGTCAGCGTGGGGGATTCCGATACGGGTGAAGATGAAGTGGAAAAAAATGGAAACGAAATTGAAAATAAAAACCCCGGTGATGATGGAGATGCTGTAGATCCCGAAGCGCCCGATATTATAAAAGGCGGCGGGGTAAGCAGTTACAGGTCGATTGTCGATATTGAAGATGATGAAGCTGTTGAAGTTGGTGAAATCCCAATGCCTGTAAAAGTAGCTACTACAGAGTCTAGTGGTACTGAACCTGCACCTCTACCAAGTGATACAGAGCCAATTACAACTATTGAAATCAGCGAGACAGAACCATCCCCGGTTGTTGAAGAACCGATAGTAGCTGAAAATAGTGCTCCTTCCGAAAATATTGAGCCCGAAACTTCCGATGTAAAAGTTGGAGAAAAAAAATATGAGCATTTGGAAGATGGGGCTGAAGTAAAAGATAGTGTTAAAGAGGATTGGAATGTTGACGGTGAAGTTGCAAAAACGATTAATAAAGTGAAACTTGGAGTTAAATATATCTTCCCATTGGATGAAGAAGTTTCCGTTACTTTTACAAAATTACCAGAATTAGAAGAAGATAGAGATTATTTAAAAATTGAAAGAGTTAAGGTAAGCGACCTTAACTTGCCGGATGATTTTAAAACCAACGCCGAATACGCCTTTGACATCACGACTTTTAATGAAGATAGAGATAAACCTATGGAAAATGAAAAGGATTTTGAATATGAGATGACTTTGCCGAAGCCGGAAGGGGAGGAAGTAGAAATTGTTTATGTTGAAAAGTCAAAAGATGAGGAAATAAAAATCGAGGATATTAAAGAAATCGAAGAAGATAAGTTAGAGCAGAATGAAGAGAAAGATAGTGTCAAGGTTAAGGATTTGGATCACTTAACACTATTTATTCCCTCTGGTGGAGTTGTATTAAGTGTTTCAGGTAATTTTAACGGAGTAACCCAGGTTACTGTAGAACCTTCCGAAACTATAAAGGTTGATATTAAAGTAAAAAGAAGTGATGGAACTATTAGTCACCCAGAAGAAAATGATTGGGGATCAACTTCATGGAGAATTGATGGTGGTGACTGGGTTTGCAATAATCATACTGATTACACGTTCCTTAATGGGACAAGCAGCGAGTCTTTCAGTATTACAGCTCCTGTTACAGAAGGTACTTATGATGTTAGTTTTAGAGCTCATCGAAATGATAGTTGTGGTGATACTGGAATTAGCAATACTTTTACTTTAACTGATGGAATTATTGTGGAGAAGGCACCACCGGTTGAGGTCTGTAACGATCCTTCAGATGACTACTCTTTAAATTCATCTTCTGGAATTTGGACTGATGTGGATGGGGGAAGTAATGTCAACGGGGAGGATACAAATAAAATAAGATGGGGTACTACTCAGGGAGAACAAAGCGGATTGAGGTTTGACGCTGTTGGTGTTCAAACTTTTAACGAAAATACGAAATTCCTTTTGGGTACTCTTACCCATATGAACTGGCCTATTACGAATGCAGCTGATGGAGCAACGTTACAAATTAAATTATCATTTGCCAATCCGGTAATATCTCCAGATCCTACCTTTGATTATTATTTTGATATTGAAGAAACACCAAATAATGGTGACTGTGATTATGGACATGGGGCTAACCCAGATGATTGTAATGATAAGATAACTTTCCCCACTAGCTATGGTAACTCCGTAATTACAATTGGGGATATTAAATATACATTAGTAATAGATGGTTTCGTTGATGCTTACACCTGTGGAAGCATTGGTAGTGTTTTAAATTATTTTATTACTGAAGAAAGAAAAGATAATTCAGCATATTTAGTTGGTCATCTCTCCTCGGTTCTTGTTGAACAACCAGCTATAAGTATTATAAAAAAGACAAACGATATTGATGTAAGTAGTGCTCCTGGGCTAGAACTTACAGTTGGAGATACTGTTACCTGGCAATATATTGTTCAAAATACAGGTAATGTAGATTTAACAAATGTAACTATAACAGATTACCCAGCAGTTGATATTGATTGTGACCTTTCAACAGTAGGGAATCAGAATAGTGGCTTAACTTTAGCTTCCGGCGCAAGTATGACCTGTACTGCAACAGGTAGGGTTGTTAAAGGACAATTTACTAATACTGCAACGGTAACTGGAACACCACCAACTGGCAGTAATGTTTCTGCATCAGATAGTAGTTGGTATACCGGTGTTTTACCCCCTACTGGATCAATAAAAATAATAAAAGATGCTGTTCCTAACAATTCTCAAGACTTTAAATTTACAGGTAGTTTGGGTGATTTTGATTTAGATGACGATGACGATAGTGACGCCACTCTTTCTAATACAATTACATTTAAAGATTTATCTCCAGGGACGTATTCTGTATCAGAGACACCTGCTACTGGTTGGGATCTTACAAGTGCAACATGTGATGATGGTAGTTCGGTGAATGCTATTTCACTCCAATCAAACGAAAATGTGACTTGTACTTTTGTTAATGTTAAACAAAATCCAGCTCTTACTTTAGATAAAACGACAACCACAGCAAACTATGATAATACCGGTGACAGTATTTCTTACAGTTATCTTGTTACAAATACAGGAAACGTTAGTTTAACCGGACCTGTTACTGTTGCTGATGATAAGGCTACTGTTACTTGTCCTGCAGTGACTACGGTTGGGAACAATGATAATGAACTTGATCCGGGTGAAAGCATTACATGTTCAGCAAGTCATACCATTACACTGGCTGATCTAAATGTGGGCAGTGTAACTAACAGAGCAAAAGCTTCGGCCGACGGGACGAATTCAAATGAGGATAGCGTAACGGTAAATTCAATTGCTGGAAAAATAATTATTGAGAAACAAACTCTTCCAGATGGAGCGCCTCAATCATTTGAGTTTAATCCTAGTTGGAGTGCAAGCAATTTTCCTCTTTTTGATGGTCAGTCAGAAAATAGTGGTTGGTTAGCTCCTGGACGATATGCCGTTGAAGAATTAGTTCCTATAGGTTGGGATTTAACAGACATCACTTGTGTTGAAACTGGTCTAAAAAATAGCAGCGTTTCTATCAATGATGCTAATGCTGATCTGACTCTAGAGGCTGGGGAAACTGTAACTTGTACGTTTACGAATACTCGAACACCGGTGAAAATTGAGGCAACCAAGATAGTCTGTGATTACGAATATGATCTCCCAAATTGGGGTTACGGTGCACCTGTTAATATAACCAAAAATACGGCATCAGAGTGGGTTGCCCAACATAAAAACTGCCGTTTAGAACCAGGTTGGTCATTCCAATGGGGTGATGATGGAGATACAAACCCCAGCGATAGTTATGTAGGGGAAGTTGCAGGTTGGAACACCTTTGGTCCTACTGATTCTAATGGTGTTGCGAGTGTAGAAATAAATGACTTTGGTAAAACTTCCCAGATAAAAGTAAGAGAAGTGTTAAAAGAAAACTATATTCCATTTACATATCTTACAAACGGTAACAATTCGGATAATGTTTCAGCAGAGATTTATTGTGATACGGATGTTCTAAATTACGACAATGATGATAGGTTTACTCCGGAATATGGGAAGACTTATTATTGTGTAGGTTTCAATGCACCAAAATATACCCAAATTTCCGGCCAAAAGTTCAGTGATTCAAACGGTAACAGTACTAAAGATGATAGCGAGGTTGGGCTTGCCGGCTGGACTATCTATGCCGCTAAAGAAGTCGATAGCTTAACTGTTGATTCAAAGGGTATGTCTACAGTCAGCTCAATTGCGTTGGAAAATAACCAAAAATACTTAATCCGCGCTGCTGGAACTTATGATGCTAATGACGGTATTACCGCTGATGCCAAATACTCTCATCGAGCTCCTAATACCATCTGGACCGATGTTGTCCAACATTATGAAAGTTATGGTCCGTCTCTGCTTGATTTGCAGATAAATGAATCTTCTCCTGACTGGGGAAGTTACAATTCTAATCATGTTTATTGGTTGACTTATACCGGTGCCGGCTCATCCCTTAATTTTAGGATTTACGATATCGGCAATGGTAGTAATAACAGTGGTAG
>CAYWTT010000393.1:0-4295 GCA_964461245.1 uncultured Prolixibacteraceae bacterium
ACGGGGCTCGTGGTGCAAACGGGGTAATCCTGATTACCACAAAAGGGGGGCATGAGGGAAAAGGTAAAGTGAGTTACAATTCGTATTTTGGTGTAAAAGATATCACAAAAACATTTGATATGCTCGACCCTTACGAATTTGTATATTGGCAACGTGAACTCCTCTATCCGGGTACGACTTTTGAACAGTATTATGGTGCTTTCGGTGATATTGATCTGTACAAACAATTAAAGGGGACCAACTGGCAGGAGGAACTATTCGGAAGGACAGGTACAAGTATGTATCATAACCTCTCTTTCTCTGGAGGGTCAAAAACATCGAAGTATAATATTAGCCTTACCCGGAACGATGAGGAAGAAATCATGCTAGGTTCCGGTTTTGGGAGGACAAATTTAAACATAAAAACTGTAACCCAACTAAAAGACTGGCTTTCAGTTGATTTAAATGTGATGCTATCAGACAATTTACAGAAAGGGGCCGGTACTTATAGGAACTATACCTTATCTTATATTGGCTATCGTCCAACCAAAGGATTGTCGGACTTTGTCGACCCAGAGCTGGTCTCTGCCGGCGATTACGAAGCTGGAGCGACTTATAACCTCGATCCGGTGCAAATGACAAATGATTCATACCGCCGTTCAAAGAGCCTGTCCTTTAATTTCAGTGGGGCGCTGAACATCAAGTTGACAAAAAACCTACAACACAGGTTTGAATATGGTTCAACATACGGGGAAAACACAACGAAGTTTTTTTACGGGATTCATACCCCCATGTTCAAAACTATGGAGGGGTACCATTAGCCGGCATATCAAAAACAGATGTCAAAAGTGACCGGTTGGCAAACCTTTTAACCTATTCAAAAAAGGATTTTCTCCCGGGGAACAACCTGACCGTACTCGTGGGGCAGGAACTGTACTCCTACAAATCTGAATATGTCAGTGATCAATCAAGATATTTTCCTAGATATATCGACGCTGTCAGCGCCCTAAGTATGATGCAGTTAGGGACTCCGGATCCGACATCGGTGATGGACAATCCCGCCAACAAGCTATCATCTTTTTTTGGGCGATTGAATTATGATTATAAGGGGAAGTATTTAATTACATTGACCTTACGTGCTGACGGGTCCAGTAAATTTGCAAAGGGAAATCAATGGGGGTATTTCCCATCAGCAGCGCTGGCCTGGCGCATATCCGATGAAAACTTTTTGAAGTCAACCAACCGCTGGCTGAGTGAACTTAAGTTACGCGCCAGTTATGGGGAATCGGGGAACAACCGGATTTCCGATAATGCCTGGCGAAAGACTTTTAGCGTACTTTCCGGGAGCGGCCCAAACTCCGGTGCTTTGTATATGTCGGGAGACGAAACTACTGCTACCCCCTACCTGGCCCCCAACAGTATCCTGTCAAACCCCAAACTGAAATGGGAAACGACTGAAACAATGAATGCAGGGGTGGATTTTGGGATTTTTAAACAACGTTTGTCGGGAACATTCGAGATTTACAAAAATACGACCAAAGACTTGTTAATACAGGCCACAGTCCCCCCAAGCACTGGATATTCGAAACAGTGGCAAAATATAGGACAGACCTCTAACAGGGGAATTGAACTTACCTTAAATGGGGTTATCGTGCAAAATAAGGATTTCAGGTTATCCACTTCATTCAATATCGCGTTCAACAGGAACCGGATTGACAAGCTGGGCGACACGAAACAATGGGAACAGACAAGTACCTGGTTAGGTTGGTCCGGGTCAGGAACAATTTCCGGCGATTACCTGATCAAAGAAGGAGGGCAAATCGGGCAAATGTATGGCTATGAAACGGACGGGATGTACTCTGTTGATGATTTCTATTATGATTCGGCCAAAAAAACCTATACACTTAAAGAAAACGTACCGAACGATAACGGTCTTTTAGGGGCAAAGAGGTTCTGGCCCGGGACCCTGAAATTGAAAAACCAGAATGATGATTATATTGTAGATTCAAAAGATAAAGTGGTCATCGGAAATGCAAACCCCAAACATACCGGCGGGTTTAGCCTGACAGCCCAATACAAGGGGTTCGACGCTTCTGCCTTTTTTAACTGGGTATACGGGAATGATATATACAATGCGACCAAACTATACTTTACTACCGACCCCTTTGGTTATAATTTCCGGAATGTAATGGGCGTAATGAACTCGGATAACCGGTTTATCTATTTCAGCAAGGAGACAGGGGAATTGGTCAGCGATCCGGTCCAGTTGGCCGAAATGAACAAAAATGCCAAATTGTTTAGCCCTGCCATGATCAACATGCAGTTACACTCCTGGGACATAGAAGACGGTTCGTTCTTACGGTTAAATACGGTTACCATTGGATATTCGTTGCCAGGGAATGTTTTACACAGGCTTAGCCTTAGCAGACTGCGTATATATGCTACGGCTTATAATGTTTGGACCTGGACGAAATATTCCGGTTACGATCCCGAAGTGGATTTGGTAAGGGGAACACCGTTAACACCCGGTATCGATTGGTCTGCCTTTCCCAGGAGCCGTTCATTTAATATTGGTATAAATGTTGAATTTTAAAAAAGGACTATAATGAAAAAATATGTAAGAATTGTGATACTTTTATGGATTGTAACCACTGTCATTTCATGCGATAGCTACCTGGAAACAAAGTCAAATTCGGTATTTACCGAAGAAACATCGTTTGCCAATATTGATTTTGCACAAAAGACATTAAATGGGGCATATTATAATCTGACCTCTGTGTACCTGTATGGCGCGTATTCTTTATATTACAATTCCGACAATGATATTGAATTTATTGTAAGTGCTGATAACGGGTCTTCGACCAATTTGGCCCATTATTCGGCGCTGCCCGGTACCAATACCTTCACGAATGTATGGTGGAACCTTTTTTATTCCACCATTGAAAGGGTCAATATCTGTATTGACAACCTGCCCCAGAGCCCGTTATGGAAAGGGGAGTTTGCAGGTGATGCCCGCCGGATCTATGGGCAAGCGGTCACCTTGAGGGCATGGAGTTACTATGAACTAATAAAAATGTTTGGCGATGTTCCGTTCAAGGTCAAATCGACACAGACAAGCGATGCATACAACATCCCAAAAACAGACAGGGATTCGATTTACGAATATGTAATACAGGATTTGAAAGATGTAGAAGACTTAGTGCCGTGGATGGGTAAAATAGGCACTGCGGAACAAATAGGCAAGGGGTTTGTAAAAGGCTTGAGGGCCCGGATGGCTTTAGCCTATGCCGGATATTCCCTTCGCAACAAAACACATGAAACCCGTCGTGGCCGTTACTGGCAGGATTATTACAAAATTGCCAACCAGGAATGTAAGGAGATCATGGAAAGCGGTCAACATGGGCTAAATCCAAGTTTTATGAATATTTTTAAGACTTTGCAAGCTTATTCACAGGATTTAACCAACAAGGAAGTACTTTACGAGATCGCATTCGGGCGCTTAATAAGCGGGCGTATAGGCTATGATATTGGAATGGCTTTTGGTTATTCGCCTGTATCAACCAAATATGGACGGGGTCTTAGTACTGTAAGGACTACTCCATATTATTTTTATTCTTTTGACAGGAAGGATACCCGCAGGAACGTTTCATCAGAGTTGTACAGGTACGGCGTATCGGGTCAAGTAGATGTGCAGACTTTAAATCCAAATTATGCAACAGATTTTGCTCTTTGCAAATGGAGGAAAACCTGGATAGTACCTGCAATGGGTGGCGATCTTCAAACATCTCAATTTACCGGGGTCAACTGGCCTTTAATGAGATATGCCGATGTTGTCCTGATGTTTGCAGAAACGGAAAACGAAATTAATGGACATCCTACCCAGGCAGCAAAAGATGCCTTATCCCTGATCAGGAAAAGGGCCTTCACACAGGATCAATGGGCATCAAAGGTGACCCATTATGTTGACTCGGTATCGGCAAGCAAGGAAAGTTTCTTCAATGCCATCGTGAACGAGAGGGCTTGGGAACTTGGAGGGGAAATGGTCCGGAAAGGCGATCTTGTCAGGTGGAACCTGCTGGGGAGCAAGATCAAACAAATGAAAGAGGAAACGTATAAAATCATAATGAACGATCCCAAGTATGCCGACCTGGTTCTGGACTATATATTCTGGAAAACTAAAAGTGACGGCGAAACGATCGATATACTAAACCCTGACTACCGGTTGCCTGGTACTGCAATTGAAGGGTATACCAAAACTGCGTGGCTTCCGTTGATCTCGGCGGCCGCCAAAACACAATTTGACACTTATTATAATA
>CAYWTT010000394.1:0-4292 GCA_964461245.1 uncultured Prolixibacteraceae bacterium
GGCGTGAAATTCTCCCAAAATGAAACACCGGTAAAGGTTACGGAAGAAGCAAGCTATCCCTTATTTGCTGTTTTTTATGCATCCTATCACAATGCCGGGCTTCAAGCGGTTATCCGTGATTTTGAGAGCTTTTTCGGTTTGCAGATTGAATGTCAAACCACTCAGCAAAGATTCTTTACCGGCGAGATCCAAACAGGAAATCCGGAAACAGCCCTTATGATCCTGACCGGATCGTTGCAGCTTCAATATAAAGTGATAAAAGATAATGTAATACATGTTTATTAAAAATAGATTAATTGAATTACCATGAAAGCGATTAAAAAGAGCATTTTCTTTATGCTGGCTGTATTTGCAGCTTTTATAGTTTCATGCGACCTGATGCAGACGGATAAGCCATCCGAAGGCACCGGAAAACTGGTGGTTTCCATCACAGATGCACCTTTCCCGAAAGCAGAAGTGACCGAAGTAATTATTCACGTCGATAAGGTTGAAATGCGCATCGCAGGCGGACTTTGTGAAACAGAAGAAGGTGAGACGGTAGGAAAGAGTAACAAGGAAAAAAAGAATCAAAAACATGACTTTAATAATTTTGATTGTGACAGCGGCTTTGTAACGGTCTTCAGTTCGCAAGAAGCCAAGAAGATCGACCTGTTCAAGCTTCAGAACGGGATCAAGGAAGTGCTGGCCGAATCAACCATACCCGCGGGGTCGTACGACATGATCAGGTTACACATCATCGATTCCTATGTGGTTACTCCCGATGATACATTCGATGTGAAAGTTCCCTCGGGGTACGCCAGCGGCATGAAAATAAGGCTTGATACCATTCTGGTGGTGGAAGAAGGCGAATCTATCTCTGAAATACTGCTTGATGTGGATCTGAGCAGGTCGTACCATGCAATCGGGAATGACAAGGGTAAAAAAGGTTTCAAGGGATTTATCTTTAATCCGGTGATCCGTGCGGTTGTCCATCACCATACCGGATCGATTTATGGTACCGTGTATGAGGGAGAGTCTACCCCTGTGGAAAACGCCATGATCACTGTGTTGCAGGCCGACACGGTGGTAACCACCGCACTTTCCGGCCACAAGGGTAAATACAAAGTAATCGGTTTACCAGCAGGTACTTACTCCCTGAAAGCTGAAAAAGAGGGATATGTAACCAAAGAAATGAAAGATATTAAAGTTGTTCCCAAAGGAGAATTCAAAGCTGACTTCCAGTTAGTGAAACAATGATAAGTTTGGTTTTCTGAGATCAGGTGAAAAAGTGCTGCTGTAAAGCGGCACTTTTTTTTGAATTTGGATTGAAGGTATGACTGTCCAATTTATTTTAACATAAATTTGCATTTACATTCAACTTGTTGTCTTTATATATTAATCCTGAAGTTTGACGTAACTTAGTGCTTTGATATGGCCGGATTTAGGAAGTTGATGGAAAATGTGTTTTAAAATTTGCTGGATCCAATAAGAAAATTATGTGGAAAATAACCGTTTCGGCCTTTCTTTGCCGGAATGGCTGATTTGCATTTTATTGATTCATATCTGATGAGACTTGTTTTTTTTCCGTTGTATATTGTTGTTATGATGTTCACCTGCCGCATTGCTTCTGGGCAATTAGCAGAGAAGGATACTTTTCGCTGGGGAGGAGTCACCTACATCAATATGTCGGTAGGAGAAAAGGTCAAATTCCGGGGTGAAGAGGTGGAGCTACTTTCCATCAGGAACCATTTTAACAGGATACGGATAAACGGGGATACGGCCTGGATCAAGGTATGTTACCGGGCACCAGTGTCACTCATGCGAAACATGCAAGTTTTTGTGGCGGATAACCGAAACGTAAAATCCATTGTCTCCAACAGGGAACTGCATGGTTTGCTGACCAAAGATGCACTGATTGCGCTCTGTCCCCTGTCTGAGCCGTTAATTGACCAGTGGCAGTTTGTTTTTCCGGTATCCTTTAGCGGGGGGTATATCTGGCGGAATGATGAGGATAGTTATATCTTTTCATACCAGGGCGGAAGTAACCGTATAGAAGGCATGAATGTTCACTTTCCCGGCTTGGCGTTGGATATGAAAAATGCACGCGGATCTTCCAAATTCGGGATTCTGGCCATGGAAGCCGGACGGATTGCCTGGATCAATTCCAAAATGGATGAAACCGGCCAGCCCAAAGCTGCATTGTGCCTGGCCAGCGACTCATTCCCCGGGATCTATTACATTTATCAGAACCTTTACAGTAAATACGTTTTCGTAAAACCGCACCAGAAAGTGAAACAGGGCGATGAACTGGGATACATCTGGGGAGATGGTCCCTGGGAAAATCTGCAGCTGTCGGTGATTAGGTCGGATACGGTTCCGGATTTTAACCGGAGGAATACGAATCTGGTCAATTTCTTTCCCCAGCTTATGGAGCTGTATTACGGAAGGCAACCTGCGGGCGGGCAGATGTTTACCAAAGGACAGATTTTGTTTGGCATACCCACAGGTGTCAATGGCAATAAAAAGAATGTTGCTGCATATGAAAATTACCAGGGAACCGGTTGGATCCTCGGTAACTGGAATACTGCCGATAAAGTGGAATGGGTTTCAACCAGAACCACTGGAAATGCCCGTCTTTCAAAAACATTGTTTGAAGGGCAACCTGCCCGGTGTACCAATCCTTTGGACTGGTATGAATATGAAATCGATGTTGATCCAGGTATTTACCGTATCCGCGCTTCGGTGGGGGATTGCCTGTTGCCTTCCTGGCAAAAGGTGGAGTTTGAAGGAGTAATCGCCGGCACCTATGAACTGGATGCCGGAGAATTTACCTGGACTCCAGAAAGAATCGTGAAAGTGCAAGATGGCCGGTTGACTGTCAGGATTTACCTGGCGGACCAGTCCCGTAAAGCCGGTATCAACCAGATCGTCTTCCAGCAGGCCAATTAGACAAATTGCTCGGTTTGTGTATAGCGTTTGGAAATTCTTTTCAGCAGGAAGGACTTTCGATATGTTCCCGCAATCATTGTCCCGATATGGGTATTTCCCCGGAATATTTGTTTTATTTTCGTGAAAAAATTGTTATGGTAAGAATCGCTTACATCCTTTTGTTGGCCTTAGCTGCCTCCTGCACGGTCAAACCATCCAAAGAGCATGTCTTAAAATACTCCGCATCTGACTTCCAAAGCGAAGCGGACGGCAAAAAGACCGGTCTTTTCATGCTGAAAAACGCGAATAATATGATCGTTACCCTCACCAATTACGGAGCGAAGATTGTTTCTGTGATCGTTCCGGATAAAAATGGTGACATGGCCGATGTGGTCCTGGGTTTTGGATCTTTGGCCGATTATCAGAAATTCTCGGGAAGTCATGGAGCAACTGTAGGGCCTTTTGCCAACCGGATCGGCGGAGCTTCGTTCACTATCGGTGACCAGGTGTTTCAGTTGCCGGTAAATAATAACCGGAATTGCATACACTCAGGTCCGGCCAGCTTTTACAGACAGGTGTGGAATGCAGTCCCTAAAGGAAATTCCGTGGAGATGACGATCCAAAGTCCTGATGGAGAGTGGGGGTTCCCCGGGAACAAACAGGTAAAGGTTGTTTTTACCCTTACCGATCAAAATGAACTCCGTATCGGATACGAAGCGGTTACCGATAAGCCAACCCATTTCAACCTGACCAATCACAGCTATTTTAACCTGAAGGGGGAGGGAGAGGGCGATATCCTGAACCATGTGGTGGTCATACGGGCTGAGAAGATAACTCCTGTCGATTCAACGATGGTTCCCACGGGGGAGATTGCCTGCATTTTGGGTACAGCACTTGACTTCACCACTCCGCATCCCATCGGCGAAAGGATCGACAGTGACCATCCCCTTCTTAAACTGGCCCATGGCTATGATTTCAATTACGTGATCGACAAGCAGGAGGATGCACTGGCCTTTGCCGCCAGTGCACTGGATCCTGAAAGTGGCCGATTCATGGAAGTATTCACTACTGAACCCGGAGTGCAGTTTTACTCTGGAAATAATCTGAAGGGCAACGAAACAGGTAAAAGCGGAATACCATATGCTCCCCGGACCGGCTTCTGCTTTGAAACCCAGCATTTCCCGGATAGTCCGAACAAACCACAGTTTCCGTCCACCCTGCTGATGCCTGGTGATACCCTCAGGTCGGTAACGGTTTTCAGGTTCTCGGTGAAAAAATAAGGATTTCTAATTTTTGAGATCCGGTTTGTATCGCGGGATCAGTTATTCCCCGGAAGGAAACAGGACCGGATCAATCCCGGGCACGGATATCGTAAACCATCAGCG
>CAYWTT010000395.1:0-4288 GCA_964461245.1 uncultured Prolixibacteraceae bacterium
AAGTTTCGGTGCGTGCAATCCCTTCAATTTCCTGAATCTCATTGTCGATCAGTTTCTTCAGGTGCTTGTTGGTTTTTGTCTGCACCTTGATGAAAACGGCATATTGACCTGTAGTATAATGACATTCCACGATTTCTGGAATCTTTACCAACTCTTGTACCACTCGAGTGTGGTATTTGGCTTTTTCAAGGTAGATGCCCATGTAAGCACAGGTGTTGTATCCCAGTTTTTGTGGATTGATCAGGAATTCGCTGCCTGATACGACCCCAATGTTGAGCAGTCGCTGGACCCGCTGGTGAATGGCTGCACCCGAAACCCCACATTCTCTGGCTACTTCCAGAAAAGGAATCCGGGCATTTTTGGTGATCAAACGCAATATTTTCTCATCCAGTTCGTCAATCTCGGGGACGTTTTCAGCATATTCATCTGCATTCATATTCATCTGTTCCGGTTTTACTTACAATTTTTTTCGCAAAGCTATGTAAAAATTACATTTTTAAATCAAATGATGCTAAAAAACAGATTAAATATAACAAATCGAATTTTTCAGCAAACTACCTGACATAATAAATAAAAGTCCGCTGCAGTGGCTATGGGTGTAGCCGGC
This sequence comes from uncultured Prolixibacteraceae bacterium, assembly GCA_964461245.1. Taxonomy (GTDB): domain Bacteria; phylum Bacteroidota; class Bacteroidia; order Bacteroidales; family Prolixibacteraceae; genus UBA1413. The sequence goes on from CAYWTT010000395.1 coordinate 608, forward strand.
TTTTGTTTTGTAGGAATGCCATATCCCGGAATTTTAATCCCCGGACAGATACAAGATCCATTAAGGGATAATTAGCAACTGGGTGGAAAAAATACGTTAAAAACTGTCTGCCTTCATTTTCCTTTACCGGAATCTATTGAGGAACTTTCTGGAATGCAGAGCGGTAATCAATACCTGCCGGAGCCTGGAAAATTCTCAGGTCAAATTCAGGGATTACGGCAAAAATGTGATCAAAGATATCAGCCTGGATCGCTTCATAATCGGCCCATTCCTTCTGCTTGCTGAAAACATAGATTTCGATGGGAACTCCCTTGTCGGTCGATTGCAGTTGTCTGACGATGAAGCTCATCTCCTGGTTGATGTGGGGATTGCTTCTGAGGTAAAGTTCCAGATACTTTCTGAAAATGCCGATATTGGTCTGGCGACGTCCGCTAAGGGCATCAGCCATAGGGAAATTCCTTTCCTGATTATACAACCTGATTTCTTCTTCCTTTTCCTGAACATAATTCCGGATCAGTTCAAATTTTTTAAGGTGTTTCAGCATTTCATCCGAAATAAACCGGATGGAATAGATATCAATGAAAATCGACCTTTTAATCCGCCGGCCTCCAGATTCCTCCATTCCTTTCCAGTTTGTGAATGACTCTGACACCAGGGTATAGGTCGGGATGGTCGTGATCGTTTTATCCCAGTTCTGAATTTTAACCGTGTTCAGGGTGATGTCGATAACCGTCCCGTCGGCCCGGTGTCCCGGCATCTCAATCCAATCCCCCACTTTAACCATGTTATTGGCCGACAGTTGAATGGAGGCGACGAAACCGAGGATCGTGTCTTTGAAAACCAGCATCAGAACGGCAGCCATGGCTCCCAGTCCGGCAATCAGTACGGTTGGGTCTTTGCCCAGCAAAACGGAAACAACCAGAATGGTGGCAAGAAAAATGATCATGATCTGCAACAGCTGGATGTAACCCTTTATCGGCCGGTGGTGAGAGTATGGAGTGGTCTGGTAAATCTCGTTGCTGGCATTCAGCAGTCTTATCAGGATGTAAACAATGGTGAAGATAAAATAGATCCTGGCAAACTTAAGCAAAACAGGACCAAGGGAGAAATAATAATCAGCCGACAGGCCTGCGATAGTATCTGCAGGCATTTCGGCCAGTGGCTTATCCAGGGTAGGGGCTGCAAAAAAACAGCTGCTGTAAATAATTGCCAGTGGAACCAGGTGGGCCACCCCATTAAACACCTTTTTCCTTACCAGGATGTCATCCCATTCAGTTTTTGTTTTCCTGACAATTCTCTGAACCACATGGCTCATGATATATTTGGCAATATAATGCGACAGGCGGGCCAGTATCAGAATGGCTATAATCACGGCAAACGCGGCAATGGGTTTGGCAAAGGAGGCTATCCAGTCCAGATTCCGCAACATCTCAAGTAAATATTTATAAAATTCGTGCATCATAATGCCTTACGATCTTCTATTTTTACCTGCAAAATTAATAAAATGAAAATGACTTTACGATACATGCTGGCCTTGCTGGTTTTGATTACGGTAAAGACATCCTTCTCCCAGGACATGTTCCGGGATTATTTCACCAATAAAACCCTTCGTTTCGATTTTTTGCTTGCCGGGAATCATCTTTCGAGCCATGTCTTTCCCGTGCAGATCAAACTCGAACCTGAGTGGGCCGGTTCCCGGCAAAACCTGGTGGATCCTTTCATTTTCGGATCCTACCGCTATCAGGTAATGGATGAAGCCACGGGATCCCTTATCTTCAGCAGGGGATTCTGCACCCTGTTCCAGGAATGGCAGACTACTGCAGAAGCCAAAATTACAGACAGGGCTTTCTATCAGGCTGTTTTCTTCCCGTTTCCCAAAAATAAGGTGAAGGTCATTATTGAAAACCGCGAATGGTCTGGTTCATTTACTCCTCTCTTTGAAATAGGAATTGATCCTTCCGACTATTTTATTCATCACGAAACACCTCAGAGAGGGGATATAATTCCGATCCTTGAAAATGGCAAACCGGAAGATCATGTGGATGTTGTTTTTCTGGCAGAAGGATATGCACCCGGAGAAAAGAATAAATTCAGTGCCGATGTAAAAAGGATGAAAGATTACCTGTGTTCGGTGGCACCCTATTCTGCTTACAGCAACAGCTTCAATATGACCGGTATCTGGACTCCCTCCGGTGAATCGGGAACTGATATACCGGGAGAGCATGTATATAAAAACACAAGGTTCAATTCTACTTTTTATACCTTCAATGTCAGCAGGTACCTGACAACCAGTGATATGAAACCGGTGTATGATGCGGCGGCAGCTGTGCCGTGGGATTTTCTGGTGGTTCTGGTCAATTCCGACCGGTATGGTGGCGGAGGGTTTTACAATTTGCTCACGGTATGTACAGCAGACCATGAACTGAGCCCTAGGGTGCTGGCCCATGAGTTTGGCCATGCATTTGCCGGGCTGGCCGATGAATATTATGCCTCGGAAGTGGCTTATGAGAATTATTACAATCTGGCCGTTGAACCATGGGAACCCAATATCACCACGCTGGTTGATTTCGGTTCCAAATGGGGGGGAATGATCGCTGATTCGATTCCGGTTCCGACTCCCAGGACCGGCCGATATGCTCATGCTGCCGGTGTTTTTGAGGGTGGGGGATACATGGCAAAAGGGATTTACTCCCCCATGCAGAATTGCCGGATGAAGAGCAACACAGCGGATGAGTTTTGTCCGGTTTGTAAAGAGGCTATCCTGAAAGCAATCGACTGGTATACCCATTAAAAGATCCACCCGGAACCAGATGGATCTCTTAATTAGGACGATTTACCGGTCTCCCCATACATACCGGACCGAAATGGCAAACTCATCTCCCCAGAATCCGAAATCCCCGATGAGATTGAATCCCGGCTTATAGTCCAGGCTGATGTTGAAAGGAATTGATCCGATATTATATTCAATTCCGATAATACCATCCACTCCGATGATGGATGAAGAGTCATAGTTGCGGTCGGTTCTGTATTTGGTGTTCCAGTTTCCCAGATGGCCACCGACACCATAATACCAGTAAAATCCGTTCAGATCGAACGCATTGGCATGAATTTCATACAATCCCGTAACGTTGAATCCACCATATCTGGCTGACATCAATCCTTCAATTGCATTGTCGGCAGTGATAAAATGTTTAAAGGTCAATCCGTTTGAAAGGCCAGCTCTGAATCCGATACCGGTCCGGTAGTCCTGAGCATGTGCTGCTGCCGTGATCAACAGGCAGGCTGAAAAAATAATCAGAATTTTTTTCATTTTAATTCATTATTAAGTTTACTTATGATTTGATATTTTTCTCATCCCTGTATCGTAAAACCAGTTCGTGATATGCATCGATCCTTCTGTCACGTAGGAATGGCCACCATTTCCGCACCCTCCCGGTGTGCTGAAGGTCCACCTCCCGGATAATCACTGCTTCTTCGCCGGCAGGAGCCTGTGCTAGAATTTCTCCCTGAGGTCCGCAAATAAAGCTGTTTCCCCAGAATTCGATCCCGTGGGTCTGATTTGAAGGATCCTCTTCATGTCCGGTACGGTTGACCGCCATTAACGGTAATCCGTTGGCCACGGCATGGCCCCGCTGAACGGTTATCCATGCATCAAGCTGCCGTTTTTTCTCTTCTTCCGAA
>CAYWTT010000396.1:0-4273 GCA_964461245.1 uncultured Prolixibacteraceae bacterium
TCCCATAATTACAGCGACTCCGAGGAAAAATATTATTGGGACACCCAGTATGTGAATAGTGGAAAAGGAAAGTATTCCAGGAGTTATGGCAAATCTCTCCTCTACAACGGGGATGTTTTGGTTGGTTTTGACAAGGACATCAATAAAGACTTTCATATCTCAGCCAACCTTGGGGCCGAAATTAAAGATTCCAAAGGATGGGGATTATCCTCCAATACCGGAGAACTGGTGCTGGAAAACAAATTCTATCTCGGGAATGGTAAAACCATCAGTACAAGCGATAGTGAATCCCAGGTTCAAACCCAATCGGTCTATGGCACCGCACAGCTGGGATTCCGCAATTACCTGTTCCTGGATGTAACCGCCCGTAACGACTGGAGTTCCACCCTGCCCTCCCCTTACTCCTATTTCTATCCTTCCATCGGATTGACCAGTGTAATCTCCGATTTTCTGAAAATGCCTGAATTCATATCATTTGCCAAGGTTCGCGGTTCTTACGCGGAAGTGGGTAATGGCGCCGGATTCGCGCAGATTTTCCAGACTTTCTCCAGGAGTCTGAACGGAGATGAGGGAACGGTATATCCGAACGGAAGTAAAGTTCCGACACAGCTGATTCCGGAATTAACCAAAGCCTTTGAAGCAGGGGGTGAAATGAGATTTTTCAAGGACCGGCTGGGAATCGACTTTACCTGGTATAAATCAAACACGCACAATCAGTTGGTGAATGTAACATCGGCTCCCTCTTCAGGATACGGTTCAGCCTGGATCAACTGCGGGAACATCCAGAATTCAGGGATCGAATTGATGTTTTCGGCAGTTCCGGTTCAGAAACCCGGCTTTAAATGGGATCTTGGTTTCAACTTTTCAAGGAACTGGAATAAAGTGATTGAATTGACCCAAACCCTGAACCGTTACGAAATTGATGCTCCCAACCTTTCGGTTGGCAACAGCTGGATCATTGTCGGAAAACCTTACGGGGAGATACTGTCACGGAGCTTTGTTCGGAATAGTGAAGGCCGTACAGTAGTTACCAACCTGGGAGTTCCAAAAATTACCCCCGATTCCGAAACCTATCTCGGAAATTACAACTATGATTTCAGAAGCGGCTTAACCAATAATTTTAGCTATAGAAACTGGAATGCCTACTTCCTCATTGACCTGAATTATGGCGGAGTCAGGCAATCAGCCACCGAAGCACAGATGATGCTTTGCGGTACCAGCACAGAGACGCTGGCGGGTCGTGAAGGATTTATCTATGACGGAGTAAAGGAAGTTACCAATGGTGACGGATCGGTCAGTTATGTGGAAAATGATATCAAAATAACTGCTGAAACCTATGGAAAAGCGATTGGAGGAAGGGCAACCAACGGTTGCGGTGAGGCTTTCAACCATAATGCCACCAACTCAAGGATCCGTGAACTATCGATAGGTTATACCTTCTCATTCGGCAATTCCATGGTCAAGAAATTAACCCTTTCGGCGGTTGGGCGTAACCTGCTGTATCTCTACAACGCTTGCGACTGGTTTGATCCTGACAGAACCTATGAATTGGATCATCACGGTCAGGGATCTGAAAGTGCCTTTTTACCCGGATGTCGGAACATCGGGTTCAACATCAAGTTGTCATTGTAAAACAAACCGTTTAATTAAAAAATTATGAAAAATAAATCATTATACCGGTTGATGCTCAAGTTTTCGTTTACATTAGCGATGTTTATGACGGTGGCTTCCTGTACCGATAATTTTCCGGAGATCAACACCAATAAAACGCAATTGATGGCGATCGGCCCCAAAGAGTATTCTGAACTTTTTGCCAGGGGTATCCATGAGGGAATAGCCTGGCAAACCACGGATGACATGAGTCGTATGTCAAGCACCATCGCCCTTCATAACTGCGGGTACATCGCCTGCGGGCAAATGGCCAAAGACCAGAATGAAATGGGTCTCGGATGGCAAAACTCCGGATTTATGGATATTTACACTTCATCACTCCCTCCCATTTTAGCCCTGATGGAAAGTGCAAAACTGGAAGGGAATATGGTGGTGTACAGTGTGGCCCAGATCTGGAAAGTTTTCCAGCTACAGCTGGCAACCGATACCTGGGGGCCAGTTCCTTACAAGGAAGCAGGCACCGGGAAAGAAGCAATTGCATATGACAGCCAGGAAGAGGTTTATAATTTGTTGTTTGAAGAAGTGACCAGTGCAGTCACGACCCTTCAAAAAGCATTACAGTCCAATCCGAACCTAAACGTATTTGGCAACGGAGACCGGATCTACAACGGGAGCGTGGCCAAATGGGCGAAATTGGGTAACACGCTGCGTTTAAGGTTAGCCATCAGAATTTCGAACATAGCGCCCGACAAAGCCAAAAAGGAAGCCGAAGCTGCCGTGGCATCCGGAGCGCTGATGGAAACCAATGCGGATGATGCCCTTTATAGAACAGCCGGTCTTGCCGATACGGGAAACGGTATGCCTCGTATGGAATCATTTTACCAGGACATTATGAGCACCAATATGGAAAGCGTAATGAAAGGGTATAAAGATCCGCGTATGCAAGAATTCTGGTCCCCTGTGGTTGAATCTGCCGTGAATAAAAAATTCCCTGAGCTTTATAAACGCAATATTGGCGGATACCATGGGTTTGCCAGCGGATCCGATCCTGTTGAGTACACCTATTTCCGGGCTTTCTCAAAGTATGGTCCCAGGTTTGTGGATGGTAATCAGCTGGTAACCCCGGTCAACATTATGAATGCTTCCGAAGCTTGGTTCCTCAAAGCAGAAGGAGCATGGAGAGGCTGGAACATGGGAGGAACAGCCCAATCATTCTATGAAAAGGGAATCGAAACTTCCATTAAACAGTGGCGCGGAACCCAGATCTCGAACGACTCCATCACCAGATATATCAACAGCACCCTGATACCGATAGCACCTGATAATCCGCCTTATTACGACAAACCCATGACCAATATCCCGGTCAAGTTTTCAGGCGACAAAACCACCCAGTACGAACAGATCATGACCCAGAAATGGCTTGCCCTTTTCCCGGTCGGTTTTGAAGCCTGGGCTGAATTCCGGAGAACCCGTTTACCGAAGCTTTATGCCAAGAAGTATTCTGTTAACGAAAATATCAATCCCAAGAACGGACAAATCATGACCCGCTGCCTCTTCGTGGAAAATGAAAAGAATGCCAATAAGGCTGAGGTCGAAAAAGCGAAAACCTTGCTGAAAGGCGGCGTGGACAGGGAAAATGTGCCGTTATGGTGGGATGTGAATCCGAATTAAGTGATCAGATCGCTTTGCAAATTACATCACAACAATATTCGTTCTCGAATTACTGAATCCCTGTGACAACAATGAGATCTGGTCATCTGAAACAGATTTCATTAGAATCAGGCCTTACAAACTGTCTTAACCTATAAACCCTGTCCGTCGGTCAGACGGGCAGGGTCTAAGTAACTTAGGTGGTTTGACTCTTGATTTGCTATCAATTTTCTTTTTAGAAACGACATTTAACTATCAATCAATTATAAACCAATATTTTACAATTATGAAAAGAAAACTTTACTTTATTTTAATGGGCATTTGTTTGACTTTGGTTTCCCTGGCCCAGGGACCAGTGGTATACCTGCCATTGGATACCGACCTGAAAGATGCCAGTGGAAATCACTTTGATGCCACCGATGGAGGCAAACTGGCCACCAAATTTGTCACCGATGCTGTTCGCGGGAAAGTGGCCTTTTTTGATACCTCTGCATTCGCCACCTTACCCAAGACCGATTCATTGCGTTTCGGAACCGGTAATTTCGCTTTCGCCCTTTGGATCAAAATTGACAGAATCCATGGTGATCCGGCCATCCTGGGTAACAAGGACTGGGGTAGCGGACGGAACAAGGGATTCGTGTTTTACACCAAAAACTCCGATGTAGTAGGCGCTCCGAACTGGACGATCAATTTTGCCGACGGAACCACCGCTGACGGTGGCAGCAACAACCGGCTCTACTGGGAAGGATTCACCAACGGAGCCGACGATGCAGTAGATGGCACCTGGCATTTTGTGGCAGCATCCTTTAACCGTAAAGACACCCTGGAGGTATGGCTGGATGGCATAAAACAGGAAAGCGCAGTCAATCTGGCCTTGTGCCCCGGAATGGGACATGACAACACGAACGACTACCCGGTCAGGATCATGGAAGACGGGACCGGTGCATACAATAAGGGAACAGGTTTGAAGGGCTATATTGATGATCTGAGAATCTGGAAACGCACCATCACC
>CAYWTT010000397.1:0-4247 GCA_964461245.1 uncultured Prolixibacteraceae bacterium
CTCTATGGCATCGTTAGGTGTGACATATAGTCCTCGTGCTGCAGGTATTAATATTTCGGGTTCGTTGGCCGGAAACGCTGTTATTACAGTTCCAATCGCTCAAAAACAGGATGTTTTGGTATGGACGGTTACAAACGGTACGTTAAATCCTACTCCACAAAAATTTACCTTCCCATACAGTGGAACTAGTTTTTACTATTCTGTTGAAGCGTTTGGAAATGGATTTATTGGAGCTGCTACCGGATCAAACTTCAATGGTGTAAATATATTGAACTCTACGATGTCTGAAAGCCTGAAAATTACGGGTGTAGCTACTACTGATATCAAAACGATTAGCTACAAAAACCGGAAATATGCTGCATTTACGATAGTCGCAGGAGCAAATCATATTTTCAGGATTCTGGATATAACCGCTCAGGACCAAAAATCGCTTGATACCCCAATAATGAATATTACTGGCACAAGGGCGATTTCGAATGCCAACAATACGGTTGACGCCGATTTTACAGTGATTAATGGTAAACTTCACGTCTTGTTCTACGGAACGAACGATAGATTAGCCGTTTATCAGCTTGAAAGATAAAATATAATTGATGTTATACCGCAATGTCGCGTAATGATCAAACCGGCAAATTATGGTGCCAGCACGAAATAATTAATTTCAACCGGAGAATCTTTACGGTACATTGCGGTAATTTTTTTAATTCGATGAGGTATTCAAAAATCTTTTTTTGCAGTTTATTATCCCTGACAATGTTTTTTTCTGGTTGCCAAAAAAGCGAACAGGAAGTTCCGGTTCCGGTTGAACCAACCAGAAAAGTTGTGAAAGGGGTATGGGTAACCAATGTTGCGTCGAATGCTTTGGATTCGTATGACAACATCAAAACAACAGTGGCGTTGTGCAAAAAATCAGGCATCACTGATATTTTTGTAGTGGTTTGGAACAAGGGCAGAACACTCTATCCAAGTGAAATTATGAACCGTGAATTCGGGATACCGATTATGGAAGGATTTGCCGGACGTGACCCATTAAAGGAAATGATCACTGAAGCTCATGCGGTTAATCTGAAGGTGCATGCCTGGTTCGAATATGGATTCGCTGCGTCATACGGCCAGCAGGGCGGGGTAATCCTGAAAAAATACCCCGATTGGGCTGCCCGGGATAAGAATGGGGCATTGCTTACATCGGGTAACGGATTCGAGTGGATGAACGGAATAAATCCAGCCGTTCAGAACTTTATGAAGTCACTGTTTGTCGAAGTAGTGACCAACTACGATGTCGACGGCGTTCAGGGAGACGACCGTTTGCCTGCCATGCCCATTGCCGGCGGCTACGATAGTTTTACCACAGAATTGTATAAACAGGAAAAAAACGGAGCAACTCCACCATTGAATGAGAAAGATCCTAATTGGGTTAGCTGGCGGAGCGGAAAACTTACCGATTTTTTCAGGGATCTCTATTCCGCCGTAAAAGCGGTAAAATCATCTGTGATTGTTTCTTCAGCCCCTAGTACATATCCCTTCGGACTGGATAATTACCTTCAGGATTGGCCAACCTGGCTCGACAAAGGATATTGCGATTATGTTATACCGCAGGTTTACCGTTACGACATTAACGCATACACCCAAACCCTGAAACAACAAATCGACTATGTGAAACGTACCCCCGATCGATCAAAATTCATTACCGGAATGCTTATTCAATCCGGAACCTGGACCCCAACCGAGGAATACCTCGATGCAATGATTTCGACAAACCGAAACAATGGAATTAAAGGAGAAGTGATGTTCTTCTTTGAAGGCTTAAAAAAGAATACAACCTATTTTGAAACCAAATATCCTGTAAAATAGATGCGAATGACTTTCCTTTTTATATCCTGCTACTTGTTTTCATTTCAGGCGTGCAAACAGGCTACTGAAAACCCTGAAAAAAAAGATGTTCTTCAGGAACAAATCGACACTCGATTCTACAACGAAATAGCGCCCGATAAATCCCTGCCTTGTTTTGCCGGGGCATATTATCGTAAAGCGGTCTCTTCAACCGACAACTGGGTTGGTATTGAAGGGAAAGTAATCCTTCCCCATATTTTCTATGATTCGGCGCGTGTTAATTTGTCAAAACCCGGGCAATTTCTCGACAATTTTTCGGTCTACTTGGGAGGGAATTCCGATGGACAGGAAATCGATATCGGACTGACCTGGGAAGTTGTTAAAGACGATTTTGAAAATGTCAGTAAAGAACGGAAAGCCTTTCGGCCATTTTTAAGACGTACAGCCCACAAGTCGGGTCAAACGGCATTATACAAAAATGCTCCTGCCGAAGGCAGATATTACTGGTATCCGGGCGATACCGTTTCCATTTCGGTACAGATGGTTGAAGCAGGGAAATTGAAGCTTGCTGTTTCAGGAAAAGGAAAAATGTACGAAGAACTATTCGATTGTGCAGGCTATACGTTCACACAGCGCGCACAGTACAAGCGGGTAAATGCCATCGACCAGGTAGCAAATGAAGGGAAACCGGTTCAGCCAACATCGGCCAGGGCTGTAGGAGCGAAATGGCTTAATGCCAGCTTGTTTAGATATTATAAGTCTGATGCACTAAAAGTTCCAATGCATCAGCTACGGTATACCGATATGCGTTGCCCGGACACCAAAAATTTCATTATCGAAAAATCGGCTGAACCTTCGGGTGAGTCGATCGATATTTTCGGGAAACCATTGTGAAACGAACAGGTTGCAAAGAACACAAACACCCATCTAAATAAATTTCGGCAACATGGGAGTTTCATCCGAAAAAAACAAATGAAATGGCAAAGAATGGAATAACCAACCGGTCGCTTGCACTCGATGCCCTTAGGGGCATTGCCATTATAGGCATGGTACTTTCGGGCACTATTGCCCACACGTTGCCTGCCTGGATGTACCATGCGCAGGTGGGGCCGCGATCGGGAATGAAATTCGACCCGTCGTTTGTCGGAATCACCTGGGTCGATCTGGTATTCCCGTTTTTCCTTTTTGCCATGGGCGCAGCTTTTCCGCTTGCCTTGGGCCGTAAACTCGACAACGGAGTTAAACCTGCCAGTTTGCTGGCCCCGATTTTTAAGCGGGCCTTTCTGCTCGCTTTTTTTGCCATTGCCATCTATCATTGCACACCTTACCGGCTTTCAGGAAACTGGAATTATGCGCTGGCAATGCTGGCATTCGTTTTATTTTTTGCTTCGTTTGTCCGGTTTAGGTTTTTATCCGAAAAGAAAAATTCGTTGGTAAACTGGGTTGGGATTGGCCTTCTGGCCCTGCTGATCGTTTTCAATGTCGCCTCGCAACCCGATGTTTTTAAGTCGGGATTTAAACTTTCGCACAACGATATTATTATCCTGGTTTTGGCCAACATGGCTGTTTTTGGGGCTATTCTATGGATGTACACCCGTTCAAATCTGATGGCAAGACTGGCTGTACTTGCATTGTTACTGGCCTTGCGCGCGGCATCGGGCGTCGAAGGCAGCATCAATAAGCTGATCTGGAATTTTAATCCGTTGCAGCTACTGCCCGAAAATTTCACAGCCCTTTTGTACGAAAACAAGGGCTGGCTTTACCGGATGGAATTTCTGAAATACCTGTTTATTGTTGTTCCCGGAACGATTGCCGGCGACATCGTCCTGAAATGGATAAACACAGCTGATGAAAAGCCTTCGGGCATTTTGGCAAGAAAGAATATGGTACTTTTTGCCAGCCTGATGCCAGCCTTCGTAATCAGCAACCTGGTGTGTTTGTATTCGCGGTTCTTTTATGCCAACCTCATCATCAATCTGGTGCTATCGGCGGGAGGATTTGTACTTCTGAAGCATCGCACCAGCGCCACCGAAGAGGTTTATTTCAAGCTCTTCCAATGGGGAACTTTCTGGTTGCTGCTGGGTACCTTTTTCGAAGCGTTCGAAGGTGGCATTCGGAAAGATAGCGCCACATTCAGTTATTTTTTCGTCACTTCGGGATTGGCTATTTTTACTTTTCTGTTCTTTTCGCTGGTGGTTGATTATCTCGGGAAAAAAAGTCTATTCAGGTATTTGTCGGAATGTGGGCAAAACCCGATGCTGGCATACGTTGCAGGAACTTTTTTCGTTGTGCCGGCGCTGGTATTCACCGGTTTAATGCCAGTCATCAACAAATTACATGAAATTACGCCCGGGTTCGGATTACTCAAAGGTTTGATAATTACGGGCGGAATGATGGCTGTAACGGTCATCAGTGTT
>CAYWTT010000398.1:0-4232 GCA_964461245.1 uncultured Prolixibacteraceae bacterium
CCGACGGAGATCTGGCCCATTCCGGATATGATTACTCCGATACTTTGCTGCGCGGATTCAGCCATTTTCACAACGGCAGCTCCGGAGGAACCACTATTTGCGACCGTTCCGGGCTCTTTTCAATCCTTCCGTTTGTCAATAGCCCGACAGACTCATTTTTCAGAAATCCTGTCATCCACTTTGACAAAAAATCTGAAAAAGCCAGCGCGGGATATTACGCAGTTCGCCTGACAAAGGAAAATATCCTGGCCGAATTGACCGCTACGAGGCACACCGGTTATCACAGGTATTTCTTTCCTAAGGGCTGCCTGTCGAGAATATTCCTTTATGAAGGCAACCGCACCCGGTCGGCCGGTTTAACGTTCCACATGAAAGGAAACCAAGCTGCCGAAGGTATTCAGCATTCGTTCGATGGAATTCGTTTCGTTATGGAGTTCAGTTCACCCGTCAAAACAGTAAAAATATGGAATGGGAAACAACTGACTGAAGGCGAACATATCGATCAACAGCCGGGAGGAGGAGTAGTATGTGATTTTGGCGACCTGAAAGGGAAACCGCTTGAAGTCAGAATTGGATTTTCGTTGACCGGAATGGCATCTGCACAAGCTAATCTCACTACGGAATGTCAAAACTGCGATTTTGAAAGGATCCGGGAAAAAGCGGCGGATTCGTGGAATGAAAAACTTTCGCGGATTAAAGTAAAAGGAGAAGAAGAGTATAAAATAATTTTCTATACTGCACTTTACCATACCCTTTTTATGCCCGAAATACTGAACGGTGATGACGGGATTTACCCCGGACTCGACCGGAAAAACCACCGTGCAGAAGGATACAGTCACTTTAACAATTATGCTTTCTGGGATTCCTTCCGAACCAAATACCCGCTTTACAGCCTGTTCCTGCCCGATGTGTACCGCGATATAGTCAAGTCGCTGCGCGATATTTACAGTCAGGCTGACAATTATGCACCGTTTCCCGATACCAGTCATCCCGCTCATGGAATCGATTTCTCCCCAAGGGGAAAAAACGGCTACCAGCCCTTCTTTACCTGCCGCCATGAGCACATGCTTATGGTCATGACCGATGCTTTTTTTAAAGGACTATTCGATTTCGATGTGGCATCGGTTTACCCGCATCTCCGGAATGAAGCCATGGTGCAGATGCCCGGACGTTACGATTCAATCGGATACATACCAGCCCGTCCTGATCAGACGGGAGAATACAGCTGGGATAACTGGTGCTTGGCACAGGTGGCCGGATATTTGGGAAATGAAGAGGATTACCGATATTTCATGAAACGTTCGGAATACTGGAAAAATACTTGGGATCCTTCCCTCCGGTTTTTCCGGGCCCGGGATGCCAATGGTGACTGGCTGGATTTTCCCGGCGATCCGACCATAAACCGTGAAAAATACACTTACGAAGGATCAAAATGGCAGTGGCGCTGGAATGTACTGCACGATGTCCCGGGAATGATTCAAGCATTCGGCGGTCGGGATGCATTTGTAAAGGAGCTGGAATTTTTCTTTAACAACGACCTTTATACCGCAGGCAACCAGATTGATCTGCAGGCCCCTTTCCTGTTCAATATGGCTGGCGCTCCATGGCTCACTCAAAAATGGGTCAGGAAAATTCTTACGGAACCTGTGGTACAAAAGTACGGGACACACCAGGTTTTCCCGGATCCAATCTTTGACCGGATCTATAAATCAACACCTGACGGATACCTGGAAGAAATGGACGACGATTATGGTTGTATGGCGGCATGGTTTGCAATGAGTGCCATGGGTCTTTACCAACTGTGTCCCGGGAATCCGGTTTACCAGATCTCGACACCTGTTTTTGATGAAATCACCATCAGGCTCGACCCTACTGTATATAAGGGGAAAAAGTTCACCATCAAAGCCGATAACCTGAATAAAAGGAATTTTTACATCCAATCGGCTACGCTGAACGGAAAGTCACTCGCCCGTTCGTGGATATCTCACAGCGAAATTGTTTCAGGGGGCAAACTTGTTTTCAGAATGGGAAATGAACCAAACAAACAATGGGGTATTGAGTAAAAACAACGGAATGGTCAATCAAATCAGTTCTTGCCTTTCAAATTTTTTATTATGATGATAATCAGACTATTTATAAACCGGATGGCTTTGGCTTTCGCAACAATGACTTTTATAGTGGCCCTCACAGGTTGTAACAGCAGAAAAAACAAGCCTGAAACCACCTCTTCCCGACCGGAGGATAAGATAGCTTCTCATGCTTATTCCAAATGCAATAGCTTTGATGAAATGTTGAATTCTCCGGATATCAAATATTTTGAGCCGGTGCGCATCTCTCCCGTCGGGACAAAGTCAAAGCCCGTTTACCATGCTTTCTTCTATTATAACCATACTCCAACCGAGTGTTTACAATCTGAACCATCGGGACGGTTTCTTCTTTCCATGCGGTTTTTTGTTGAAACAAGGGAAGTCCAGCCTTCCGACAAAGCTGAAATCGGGATGTTTGATCTCCGGCATGACAACCATTGGATAAAAATCGGAGAAACGACAACATGGAACTATCAGCAGGGATGCCGTTTGCAGTGGGTACCCGGATTTGAGGAAATCATCTGGAATGATCGATCAGATGACGGGAAGAGCATTGTTACAAGGGTTTATGCAGTAAGAACCAAAAAAACGCGTACCCTTCCTTTTCCAATCTATGTAACGTCACCTGACGGTAAAACGGGTTTGGGTGTGAATTACGAACGGATACAGCACCGGGGATGTAAATATGCCGGGATAGAAGATCCTTACAAAAATGAGTGGGCCCCATCAAATATTGGCATATGGAAAATCGATTTGGAATCAGGGAAGCTGAAACTGATCTTATCATTGAAAGAGATGGCAAAAATAATGTATCCCGATGGATTTCCCAAGGACACAGCGATGAGTAACCTCTATTTTTTCAGGGTGGGGTACAATCCGTCGGGTAGCCGCATTATGGCCTTTGTGAAGAATTTCAAAAACAGATGGGGTAACTGGGAGATCCGTACCGAAGGGTACACCATGGATACTGAAGGAAAAGAGATTCGCTATTTTTATAAAGAACCGAGTCACCATTTCTGGTTTAATGATGAAGAACTGGTGGATAATGGATACCATGAAGGCCCTGACGGGAAAGTCAGTCTGGGGTATTTTCGCTTTAAAGATGATGGTTCAGGTCGTGCGAAAGAAAAAATTCTCGGAGCGCCCAACGGGCATGTTTCGATCAGCAGGAATGGGGATTGGATGCTGACCGATGCCTCAGACGGAGATGGGCATATTTACCTTTACCTTTACCATTTCCCCACCGGGAAAATTATTCCCCTGGCAAAACTGGAAACCCGGTTGGGCGGATATATATACCGTACGGGACTTGGTGCCCTGAGGTGCGACCTTCATCCCCGCTTTTCATGGGATGGCAGATCCGTATCTTTCGATTCCACCCATGAAGGATACGGACGGCAGGTTTATCTGATGGATATCTCTTCCATAATTGATAATCCTCCTGAAAACTGAAGATATGGATTACCCTAAAATGGATGTTCATGAAAAAAATCAATCTGTTTTCGGTAGAAAATAAAAGAATTGTCATCACGGGGGCAGGCGGCGTGATCGGCTCAACTCTTGCCGTTTCTCTTGCAAAAGATGGAGCCTGGTTGTGCCTCCTTGACATCGATGAGGAAAAACTGAGGATTACCGAAGAAAAGGTCAACAGTTACGGAAAAAAACACCGGGCATTCAAATGCAGCGTGTTTGATTCAGATGAACTGGAGAAGGTAAGAATGGAGATACTGAAAGAGTTTGGCTGGATCGACGGATTAATGAATGTTGCAGGAGGAGCAACCAAAGGATCTTCAACAAGAACTGAATTTATTACGCCGGAGACTCCAATGAAGGACTCCTTCTTCGGGATAAACCTGACAGAATTCCACACCGTTTCCGACTTGAATTTCATGGGAAGTGTGATTCCGGCCAAAGTATTCGGTGAAGTAATGGTCTGGCAACAATCAGGCAATATAATTAATATCAGCTCAATGGGAGCCATAAGGCCTCTGACCAAATCCCCTGCCTATTGTGCGGGGAAAGCCGCAATTGCCAATTTCACGCAATGGCTGGCTGTTCACCTGTCAAAATCGAATGTCAGGGTAAATGCGATCGCTCCCGGATTTTTCCTTACCGATCAAAATCGCTTCTTACTGATCGATGAAT
>CAYWTT010000399.1:0-4223 GCA_964461245.1 uncultured Prolixibacteraceae bacterium
GTGGTGCCGGCCATCGTCGGGGCATCACCAGCAGCATCATCCGTACATCTGATGATTTCCGGAGACAGGGGTAAAAGCTGGCAATATGCCTGTCCGGTGGCCATGGATGGAAAGGTTTCGTTCAATGAAACCTCCGTTTATGAAACCCCCAAAGGCGACCTGGTGGCTTTCATGCGGACAGAGGATATGCCTGACCGCAGTTCCTGCATTGCCCGCTCAACCGATGGCGGCAAATCTTTCACGTGGCAAAGCATGGGATTTTACGGCTACCCGTTGCATGCATTGAAATTACCCGATAACCGGGTGCTGCTTACCTATGGCTACCGGCATGCTCCATACGGAATCCGTGCACGGATATTGAATCCGGAATGCACCGATTTTCAGACGGCACCTGAATTCATCATCCGGGATGATGGCGGGAACCAGGATCTGGGTTACTCCTGGTCGGCGCTTCTGGATAAAAAGCATATCCTCGTGGTTTATTATTTCAATAAAAACAACGGCACCCGTCATATTGCCGGCACCATACTTGAAATTAACTGATTAAATATTCCAAACATGAATTGCCAATATGAACAAACCCTTCCGGTCCCCCATGTGAAATGGACAAAACCGGATCTTTTCCGCAAATCCACCCTCTCCATTGCCTGTTTTATCATTCTGATGGTTTCCCCGGTTATTCAAACTGTGTCTGCATCCTCTCCCACACCCGGAGCCCTGATGAAAAAAGCCGCCCCTGTATGGGCGGAAGGACGGGAAAAGGAGATGAACCTTTTTTTGGGATTCCGGGGCACCTTCCAGGGTAAGCCAGGCAAAAACTACTCCCTGAGAATAACGGGTTCCACCCTGTACCGCGTCTTTCTGAACGGCAAATTCCTGGGTTACGGGCCAGCCCGCGCTGCACATGGATTCTTCCGCGTGGATGAATATGATCTCACCAAACTGGTCAGCAAAGGGGAAAATATTGTGGCCGTCGAGGTGGCCGGATATAATGTGAACAGCTATTATACCCTTGACCAGCCCTCGTTTTTGCAGGCTGAGGTGGAATCAGGCGGGAAAGTGCTACTTGCCACCGGAAGCACCGGAGGATTTGAAGCTTTTCAAATTGCGGAAAGGCTGCAAAAAGTGGAGCGCTACAGTTTCCAGCGCCCGTTTACCGAATACTACCAGATGAAGGAAACTTCAGAACTTTGGAAATACTCCTCCAAAGTGGAGTTCATTCAGCTTAAACTCACCCGGCAACCAGACGTCAAACTGCTTTCACGTAACCTGCTGATGCCGGAGTTCAATCTGGTCCGCCCGGTCATGACCTGTTTCAAAGGAACCATTCAGTTTATCAAGCCCCGCGGATATAAGAAAGACCGGTCGCTAACCAAAATAAGTGAAAAATTCAAAGGATACAGGGAAGAAGAACTGGAAGTCATGCCTTCCCAATTTATGCAGGAAATCTCCAACAAGACCAGGGATTCCCTTTATGAACCCTTTTCCGGAAAAACTCAGGCTCTATCAGAAAACGAATTTTTCACCTTCGACTTTGGAACTGACCTTTCCGGGTTTATCGGAGCAAGGGTTAAATGCACGGAATCCACGAAAATCATCTTCTATTTCGATGAAGTCCTGACCCAAGGGGATGTGAACACAAAAGTCAGGATGTCAGGCATCAACAACCAGATTGTTTATGAACTTGAACCCGGCGATTACCGGCTTGAATCATTTGAAACCTATACCTTCAAATACCTGAAAGTGATAATCCTAAAAGGAAAATGCTCACTGGAAGATCTTTACCTGAGGGAATATACCTATCCTGAAAACAGGATGGCTTCCTTCACCAGCAGCAATCACAAGCTAAATGAGATTTACCGCGCAGCCCGGCAAACATTCCGGCAAAATGCCGTGGATGTCTTCATGGACTGCCCTTCACGTGAAAGAGCCGGATGGCTTTGTGACAGTTATTTTACTGCGGTCATGGAAAAGGATCTCACAGGAAAATCGGCTGTGGCGCATAACTTTTATGAGAATTATGCCCTGCCAGACAGTTTTGCATTTTTGCCGGCAGGGATGCTCCCCATGTGTTACCCCGCGGATCATAACGACGGTGTTTTCATTCCCAACTGGGCTTTGTGGTTCATTATCCAGGTGAATGATTATGCAAAAAGGGGAGGTGACCCGGAATTGATCTCCTCTCTTAAGCCCCGCATTGAAAAACTGCTGGAATATTTTTCCCGGTTCGAAAACGAAGATGGTCTGCTGGAAAAACTCGAAAGCTGGATTTTTGTTGAATGGTCGAAAGCAAACAGCTTTGTACAGGAGGTAAATTACCCGACTAATATGCTGTATAGTGCTGCCCTATCGGACGCTGCAGAGCTGTATCACAACGACAGCTGGAAAAAGAAAGCCCAACACGTGAAACAGGTGGTGCTGGATCAATCATTTAACGGCAATTTTTTCGTGGACAATGCTGTCCGGAACAGCGCGGGTAAACTCCAGCCAACCAAAAACACGACCGAAGTATGCCAGTATTACGCCTTCTTCTTTAACATGGCCACTCCGGCCACACACCCCGGTTTATGGAAGATACTGACCACCGGATTCGGTCCCGAACGAAATGACGCCATTACTTATTCTGATGTCTATAAGGCTAACGCTTTTATCGGAAATTATCTTAGGATGGACATTCTTTCCCGGTACGGACTGACCAACCAGTTGTTGAAAGAAGTTCAGGATTATTTCTATTCCATGGCCCGGATCACAGGTACGCTTTGGGAGAATATGGGCTCCCAGGCCAGTTGCAACCATGGTTTTGCTTCCTGGCTCGGGCACGTTTTATACAGGGATATACTGGGCATCAGTTCCATTGATTATCTTCAGAAAGAAATCACCATCCGTTTTAAAGAGATGGATCTGGACGAATGCAGCGGGGTCCTTCCGCTGGAGGACGACATGATCAGCCTGAGCTGGAAGCGTCAGAATAACCAGATCAGGTATTCCCTGAAAATACCCCCCGGATATAAACTGAAGATTGAAAACATGACCACCTTTGAACTGGTAAAACTAAACTGACGGGAATAATCACTTTCCGGATAAACTGGTTATGAAATCCGTTAACCATGAAACAAAGGAGAAACCATAATGATTTAATATAAGATAAACCATGAAATCCTTAACTAACATTTTTTGCGGGGTATTCCTCATACTCCTGTTTCAATCTTCTCATTATCATTCACTCGCTTCCTCTCCTGTGAGACTTCAATGCGAATATCTGGTCAATCCGCTGGGTATCGATGTCATGAATCCCCGGTTTTCATGGAAATCGGATACCGACAGGCGGGGAGCATTCCAAACCGCTTATGAGCTGATAGTGGGTACCGATTCTCAGGAAGTATCATCCGGAAAAGGTAATGTCTGGCAATCAGGCGAAGTAACCTCATCCCTTGTACCGGTGGTGTACAATGGCCCTGTACTGAAGCCCTTCACCCGTTATTACTGGGGTGTGAAGATTAAGGATGAAAAAGGTGAGTGGTCTGATTGGTCAGAAACTTCCTTTTTCGAAACCGGCATGATGGGACAAAACAACTGGAAAGGCAGCTGGATCACCGACACCTATGATTTTAACCTCAAACCGGCCGCCTGCTTCCGGAAATCATTTAACCTGGAGGAAAGCGTAAAATCGGCCAGAGCTTACATTGCTGTGGCAGGACTGTACGAACTGTATGTGAATGGCAACCGGATCGGCAACCACCGGCTGGATCCCATGTACACCCGCTTCGACAGGCGGACCCTGTATGTGACCTATGACATAACAAACTACCTGCGCAAAGGTGAAAATGTGGTCGGGGTTATACTGGGCAACGGATGGTACAACCATCAATCCACGGCAGTGTGGTATTTCGATAAGGCTCCCTGGCGGGCACGCCCCAAATTCTGCCTTGATATGCGCATCATTTACGGTGAGGGCAAGGAAGAAACCATCTGCTCGGGAGATGATTGGAAAACAACTACCGGACCCATTATTTTCAACAGCATATATACGGGCGAACATTATGATGCCCGTTTGGAAAAACCGGGATGGAATAATGCCGGTTTTGATGATTCCTCCTGGAAAAAGGTACTTCTGACAGGAGCCCCCTCCGGCAATAT
This sequence comes from uncultured Prolixibacteraceae bacterium, assembly GCA_964461245.1. Classification (GTDB taxonomy): domain Bacteria; phylum Bacteroidota; class Bacteroidia; order Bacteroidales; family Prolixibacteraceae; genus UBA1413. The sequence continues at coordinate 4,138 of CAYWTT010000399.1, forward strand.
CGTGGCGGAATCGCTTCATCCTATCCGTAATGTGGAGGAGATTCCTGCCATTAAGGTGACTCAGCAGGATCCCCTCACCTGGCTGT